>JACZXA010000249.1 GCA_022571865.1 Pseudomonadota bacterium | reverse complement strand
ACAAACCGGTGAAGTGACGGCAACTGCTACCAATTCAGGGGCTACGCAGTATCCGTGGGGTATGGAGACGTATCGCGAAACCATCGTGCACAAGACGTCGGACACACACCCGGAAAACACCTCGATGACCGGGACGCACCATATAGAAGTGCTGCTTGAGGATCGCACGTTGTTATGGGAAGGCAGACTGTCGTTCTCGAGGGATCGTGAGAACTTCTACTATCAGTACTCCCGAAAAATCAGTGAAAACGGTGAGGTGGTGCGGGAAAAATCATGGCAGGAGACGATACCGCGGGATTTTCAGTGAAGTTAGAAATTGACCTGACCCCTACCTGATCCTTATCTGGCCTAACCCCTGACTATCCGTATCTTCCACTCCCGCCAACATACCCGTTCTGGGTACTATCCCCA
Source organism: Pseudomonadota bacterium (assembly GCA_022571865.1). Lineage (GTDB taxonomy): Bacteria > Pseudomonadota > Gammaproteobacteria > Pseudomonadales > Azotimanducaceae > SMWK01. The sequence continues at coordinate 5,781 of JACZXA010000249.1, read as the reverse complement.
AATCGGTATAAAAATCACGCCAAGGAGGACGATCATCCTGGCCGGGTGAGAGTACGCTGCTTTCCCAACTAGAATTTCCAGAGAAATTCCCAGACCCTGACGTAGCCGACGGATCATTCCAGGGAGGCCTCCGTTTTCTGCCGAGTATTTCGGAAACGCGGTGACGAGAACCGATGAATGGTTCCAAGTCCTTGCGTTCAAGTCCTTGTTGAGCCATCCGAAAAAGGATGGCTCCGACAGGATCTGCGGCTTCAATCGGGGTGTGCTGTTGTTCATAAACATCGAATAACGCCGCGAGCATATCCAGTTCGTCTCCTTGAGCTGTACCGGTTTTTGCGGAGATGAGAGCCTTCATTCGACCCGGTGTCTTCTCGTCGTCCTTTATTGTCTTAACAGGCTGAGTATTCATCAGATTGTCTCCGGATCAATTCAACTGTAGTCGGTATGATCGGGTTGCGTAACGTCAACGAAACGTACGGCACCACGTGATGTCGAGTAGCTGGAGGATAGCTCCCTATGACTCAAACAGGGCAAGATGCCCCGATGATCCGCCACGTCGACGACTACCCGTGGGAAACACACGACGGCAACGAACCCCACGACAACGTCATCCGTTGGAAACTTCTGGTGGACGCCGATCGCACACCAAGCCATGGTTTCAGTCTGGGCATTCTCGAGTTCCCTCCCGGGGGCGTACTACAGCCACACCACCACACACCCCAGGAGGTGTATTGTATCTATCGAGGCACCGGTAAATTGCGCCTGGGTAGCAAGGTAGGGGAGGTGACTGCTGGAACCATCGTCTTCATTCCGCAGGATCACGTACATGGAATCGAAAACGTGGGTGAAACGCCGTTGTCATTAATGTGGATTTTTCCTACCGATGCTTGGTCCGATGTCGAGTACAGGTTCCTGTGATCCGGCGAGTTATTTTCGATCCTGTATCAACTAGAACTACTAGGCCGATGCGTCTGTCTATTGTCTGTCACCTTGTTGACAGACAAACGAAGCGTGGTGTTTGATAATTATTCTGGGCCGCCTTGGTAATCTCCGCCCTAGCGGAAATGGAGTCTCAAGGAGCGAAAAATGAACCTGACAATCGCGCTTTACAATGTTGAGTGGATGAAACGGGTCTTCAAGATTGATGGGACGCCAAAGACGAGTACTGCAGGTTCCACAGCCGATAGGAAAGAAGGGAAGCGCAGTGAGATGCTTGCTGCCGTAATCGCAGCGATCGATCCCGACATCCTGTGTATCGTAGAAGGACCGGACACCAAAGCAGACCTGAGCAAGACGGCCAGTCAGCAATTGAAGGTCTGGGCAAGCCAGTTCGGGCTGAGTGGTTACGATGCCGTGAACGGCTTCGCTTCACCAGGCCAGCAGGAACTCTGCGCGCTTTACAAAAAGGCAAAAGTCAAACTATCGCACAAGCCCGAGAAGGCGATTTCCAAGCATCCCTTCAACCAGTCTTTTCTAGTCGACACCACGGATTCTCTGATCAAGGAGCAGTACAAGCACTACCGCCCACCGTTCGAAATCCAGGTCAGGAAACCCGGGCAGGGGGGAGCCGAGGTGGCGCGTATCATCCTCGCTCACACCAAGTCGAAAGGCATATTCGATAACGTGGATCTCGCGCGGTTCGAGCAACTGTCTTTGCGCAACCGGCAGAAACTTTATGCGGAGTGTTTTTCCATTCGAGAGCGGTGTGATCAGTGGCTCAAGGCCAACCCGAGCCTGAAGCTGTTGGTGATGGGAGATATCAACGATGGTTTCGGATTGGATTATTACGAACAGCGCTTCCGCCGCAGTGCGGTCGAGATCCTGCTGGGCGACGTCTGGAAACCGGAGAAGATCCTCCGGCACGTCCTGCCAAAACCGAAGGTGGGAAAGTATGGATGGACCCCTTCTTCGAGCAGTTTCACCGACAAGGTAACCGAGGATCGGGTTAACGTGCTCATCGACCACATCCTGGTCAGCCAGAGCGTGAAGCTGACTGAAGCACGCGTGTGGAACCCGTACCTGAGGGACGCCCCGCAGGAGGTCAAGGACCTCAAAGAGGAGCTCAAGAAAGCTTCAGATCACTTTCCGGTAGTTGCTAAGGTCACCGGGGTGTAATCCGCGGTGACTATGTCAGCCGGCGTTAATGGCCGCAGCTATCGCTACATTCCCAGTTAGTCCGCTGTGACCAGCCTGCGTGCATTGGAACAACTCGGGCGGACGCGCCTGTCACCAAACTTTTTCCTTCGGGATTTTCTCCATTCTGAAATTTCACAAGTCGAATCGATTCCGAACATCCCCGCAAATCCAGAGCTGTTGATTGAAGCGGGCCGCGGACTCTGTGAACGGATCCTGGAGCCCATCCAAGCCAAGCTTGGGAAAGTGAGCATTCGATCGGGTTACCGCTCAACGACGATCAACCGCGTGGGAAACGAGAAGAACTACAACTGCGCGACCAATGAGAAGAACTACGCCGGCCACATCTGGGATGTTAAGGACGAACGGGGACACTACGGCGCAACGGCATGTGTGATCGTAAACTCATTCGTTGATTATTACGAAAAGACGGGTGACTGGACGGTTCTTGCCTGGTGTATCCATGATCTGATCCAAGACTATCGATACATCATCTTTTACCCCAAGTTAGCCGCGTTCAACATCAACTGGTACTCCGGACCCACCGACGAGAAAACGATCAGCAGTCAGGTCGTCAACCCCCATACCGGTAAAAAAGGCATTCTTACGAGAAAAGGGTGGACGAATTTTGCAGGCGATCACTCCGAGTACTACTCAGAGTGGCTCCGATCGGTCTGCTAGGTACGCGTTCGCCTGCATGTCTGTACGTTATATCGCACGGCGTGTGAGCCACCGAAGGTGTGTGGCGGTTTCAATGGGGTCAGAACAAAGTATCTGATAGTGACGGCTGTCTTTGTTCCCACACGCCAGATTCTTCCATCTACCAGGTCTGACTGAGGGGTCACGATTCAAGTTCGCGGTCAGGTATACGCTCGGGCAAGTCTCTCTTTCGAGGAAATTAACCATGGCCCACCACCACTGCGGATACCGCGCAACATACCGGGCGGCGAAAAAATCGGCTTTACTCACCCTGATTGCAACCTTCGTCAGCGGCTGCTATTTCGACATATCCAGCACTTCGAGTTCCGGCAATCGCAGCGCAGAAGAGATTGCAGGACTGATGGTCGTGCAGTTCGCTCAGCAAACCAACGGCGTCAAGGCAGACATTGTGTGCCCGACCGGACTCAGCGGGCAGGCGGGCGAACAGTTCACCTGTAACGGAACGACATCCGACGGCTATACCTTGAAAATTGTGGTGTCCGAACGCGAAGCAGGTGCATTCAGCTGGAACATCGTCGAAAGCGTTCCAGTGAGCTAAATTGTACTGAGTCTGCTTGCCGGTTACTCCCCAATCCCGGGTGACCAATTGTAGATGCGGGCGAGGCTGCCGCCCATGAGGGCGGATCGCTCCGAGTCAGACAACTGATCGGTAACGCGGAAAGCTTCGACACCCTGTTCATAGGTCAGCAACTCGACAGCCCGGGTCCAGTCCGTGCCCCACATACAGCGATCGAAACCAAACGCCTCGAAGATCTGGCCTAAGGGTTCCCATATATCACTGTATGGGAAGGGCCGATGAGACAGTGTGCACGCACCTGAAATTTTGATGGCAACGTTATCGTACCGGGCAAGTGCCACAACGTTGGCCAGATCGGCAAACGGCTCTGCCGGCGCGGGCGGGTCGAAGGGTTGAGTGAGTCCAAGGTGATCGAGCACAATCTGGGTGTTCGGATTCCTGCGAGCCAATTCACCCAGCAGCGGTAGTTTTCCCCAACATAAAACATTGATCGGCAGGTGATGTTTCGCGCCCGCAGCGAGTATCCGATTGAGACCCGCATCGTCCGCATCCGGGGCACCCATGACCATAATTCTCGCCCCGACCACACCGGGTGTTGCCGCCCATGTCGCGATTTCGTCGGCGACGCTTTCAACCCGGGAATCGAACGGCTTGATCAGACCAAACCGCCCTGGGTGATGCGCGTGTACCTCGAGCGCGTAGCTACCGTCGAATCGATACATGCTCCATGGCGAAACTAACAAGGCGCCATCAACGCCAACCGCGTCCATCGCGAGAACCATGTCATCACCGGTGACCTCAGATGGGCCATGTAAGGTCCCAATCCAGGGTCGTTCCGGGCGATCCCGTTCATAGGCATGAACTTGTGAATCGATCGTTGGCGTGGATGTTGGTTCGGTCATAGCCACATCGTGCATACCCGCGGCTCAGCTATCAAGGTAAGTGCCGAGCCACTCCGTGAAGGGCCGCAACTCGCAGAGAATTTCCGCACCTCCAAAACACCAATAAACAACTCTGGTAGACTCGGTGGCGACGCCAGACGCTACCACGAGATGTTGCGTGAGGCGTTCAGCCAACTTGAGCTGAGTTAGCATTATCCCTGCAACGGTTGGTGTACCTACGATTTCATTCTGTCCCGACATGAACCGCTTGATGCTCGACAGGTCTACCTGTCTGACAACGCTACCGATGTTGGATCGCCATCGATGAGCGACGATCCGTACACCATTCAACCCGGACGGATCAAAGCGCCGCCAACGACTCTGCTCGGTCGCGTTCAAAATCTGGGCCCTGGCATCGTCGTGTCCGGGTCGATTGTCGGTTCCGGTGAAATTCTTCTGACCTCGGGACTCGGCGCTGTGGCCGGGTTCGTCGTGCTCTGGTGGGTGCTCTTTTCCTGCTGGATCAAGTCCCTGACCCAGGCCGAGCTTGCCCGCTATATCGTGACAAGCGGCGATACTTACCTGCGTGCGATCAATAGAGTTCCCGGCAAATTACCCGGGCCAAACGGTCCGGTGTCATGGACTATCTGGCTCGCTTTGATCGGTTACGTTCCCGGCATACTCGGGCTTGGCGGTATCATCGGCGGCGCGGGTCAAGCGTTGGGTCTGCTGTTGCCGAACGTGGATGGCGCCTGGGCGACGGTGATCTCTGCGGGCATCGTCATGCTGATACTCGGCTCCGGCGGGTACGCGCGCTTCGAAAAGATCATGCTCGTGATGGTGCTGAGTTTTACCTTTGCCACACTCATCTCGGCAGGCCTCATGCAGACGACGGAATTCAGCGCGACGGGTTCAGACCTACTTTCCGGGCTCACGTTCGATTTTCCGCTGGAGCATGCCGTCCTTGCACTGGCGATGTATGGCGCGACCGGTGTCGCAGCAAGCGAAATTTCCGCTTATACATTCTGGTGTATTGAGAAGGGTTACCCGAGTTTCGTCGGCGGCGATCACGACGATCCCGGCTGGGTGGAGCGCGCCAAAGGCTGGATCCGGGTTGTGCAAACCGACGTGTGGGTTACCCTGGTCATACTCACGTGTGCGACGCTTTCGTTCTTTTTTCTCGGGGCGGGCGTCCTGCATACGCTGGATATAAAGCCCAGCGGAAGTGAAACTATTGCCGTTCTGTCCAACATGTACACGCAAACGCTGGGCCCTTGGTCGTTCTGGCTGTTCAGCTTTGGTGCGTTCTGTATCCTGTTTTCCACGGTGCTTTCCGGCATCGGCGGCGGTTCGCGGTATTTTCCGGACCTCCTCGTCACCTTGGGTTTCATCGATCGCCAGAACCTGGCGTTGCGCAAGAAGTGGATCAGGGGATATGTTCTTGCGGTGCCCGTTATCAGCACCCTGATCTACCTGTCGTTTCAGGAACCGATCGCGCTGATCCTATTCGGTGCAACGTTTGGCGCTTTC
>JACZXA010000248.1 GCA_022571865.1 Pseudomonadota bacterium | reverse complement strand
CGACCGTGACAATCTTCCCGTTGGCAGAATTTCCCGTCACGCCGGCATCACTCTCATCGTGCTCGTTGCGGTTGCGACGATGGTCATGGGTTGGTTCTTCGACACTCAGACCGATGCAGATCTCGCGTACTGGGACAGTGCCACCACCACTATGAGCTTTGCGGCGATGTGGATGACCGCGCGCAAATACATCGAGAACTGGATCGTATGGCTCGTTGTCGACGTCATGCTCACGGTGATTTATCTCTACAAAGGCATCGAACCCTACGCGCTGCTCTATTTTGTCTATCTCGCAATGGCGTTCATGGGGTGGAGGGCATGGCAGCAAACGCTGAAACTGAAAGCAGTCTGATCGTCTGCCTGACGGGTCCTGAATCGACGGGCAAGTCGACGTTGGCGAAAGCCCTGGCACAAGAATTCTCCGCACCTCTGGTGAGTGAGGCCGCGCGCGATTACCTGACGGGTAGGGATGGGTATGATCGCGAAGACGTCTTAGCGATTGCGCGAATGCAGCTCGCGGCGGAGCAGACGATGCTCGACACCGAACCGCGACTGATGATCTGTGATACCGATTTGCTGGTCATCCGGATCTGGTGGGAGGAAAAGTACGGCACCCTCGATCCCTGGTTGCGCGAGGCGCTACTTGAACGCTGCCAACGACACTATCTGCTCATGAGGCCTGATCTGCCCTGGGTTGCGGATTCGCTCCGTGATGCCCCCCACGACCGGGAGCGGCTGTATGCGCGCTACCAGCATGCGCTTGCAGAAGACGGTTTCCCCTGCGTGGAAATTTCCGGGTCGGGTCATCGGCGAACCGATCAGGCCGTAGCCCAGGTTCGTGCATGGTGGCAGGAGCGGACGTGCGAGGTGGCGCGAAAGGGTTCGTAACCGAGGTCGGGTCAACTTCAGCGAGGAGCAGAGGCCTGACCCGTGATCATCTTTCTCCCGCCAGGATCAACCTGATCGCCGTTACCGCGGTTCAAAACTGCATTAGTTTTGCCGCGGCCGTCTCCAACTGAGATTCGATCTCTTCCCGGCGGTTGTCGAGTGCGAGCTGGGCATGTGCCCAACTGTATTCCCTGAGCCAGAAGGCGGCCAGACACCCGTTCAGACGCTGCTGTGAGACCCTGTCAGCCAGGTAACGTTCACTGAGCGCCAGCAGCTCGGTATCCATCTGGAGCCCCTGGTGTAACGCCACGAGGTCGAACAATGGATCGTTCATCCCGAGGAACTCCCAGTCCAGGGTCACCCAGGCATCGGTCGCGCGGATAATGTTCCAGGGGTTCAGGTCGTTGTGGCAGGTCACGACCGGGCCGGGTGGCCAGGTGAGAGAACTGGCCAGGCGCTTGGCGCGGGGGTCTGGTTTACCATCCGCAAGATACATGGCGGAAAGCGCAATCGGGTCATAGTTGCCGTCCACTGGCGGCAAACTGCCATGTAAGTCTGCCAGGTAGGCGACCAACTCATCGTTGTCCGGCGGATCATCGACCAGAAGACGACCAGACACCCATTCGGTGACCAGGGCTCCGCTGTCCACATCCAGGGCGACGAGTACAGGTTTGGCCACCGTGTGGTTGGCGAGATAGAAAGCGCGCTCGCGCTTCCAATCCACGTATGGCCGACTTCCACCGGGTGTTCTCAGCACATAACCGTTGCCGTCGAATGAAAAACGGTAGTTGTCGTTGGCATAACCCCCGGGAAGATAGTCGAACTCGAGCGCCGGGGGGAGTTGCCAGTCCGGCAGCAATAATTCGAGAATTTCCAAAGGTTGTGCCATCAGTTCATACCGCTGCTCATGCCGTTACCTATGCCGCTGCTTGTGCCGCTAGGGGAACATTCACGTTAAACTCGCGCCCCCATGGAGGTCACCCTTTCTCGATTCGTCCACGCGCTCAGAAGCGCCGAGGTTCCCGTATCTCCAGCCGAAACGCTGGATGGATTCCAGGTTATCCAACAAGTCGGTATCAGCGACCCCAAGCTGTTGGAAGACTCACTGTCCCTGACGCTTGCCAAGACTCGTGAGGAAAAGGCTCGATTCACCGATTGCTTTGCCCGGTTTTTTCATCAGCTCGCTTTTCAGGAACCGCCTAAACGCACCATGTTACGCAATCTGGATGTGGAAGACCTGATGGCGTTGGTTGAACGTCACGGTGATGACCGGTTGTCCGAAGTACTGTCGAGCGTTCTCCATGATGAACAGAGTTATCTCGCCTTCCTCGTTCAGGATGAAGCGGAACGATCGCATCTCGCATCCATCAAGACATTGCGCGACAAGGCAGCACACATCACTCGGCTGTCCAACGTGCTGGCGATCCCGGCGTTGGAACAATTGCTTACGACCGCCGGGGAAGGTTCGTCGGCGCAACGGGAATCCATCTCTTCGCTGCGTTACCTGCGGCAATATCTGCAGCAGCAGGTACGCGCCTACGTCGACGCCCAGTACCAACTTCATGTGGACGCCTCCGGTAGAAAGGCGCTCATCGAGGCGGCGCTGAGCGGTCGCCTCGATCAGATTCCTCCGGGATACTTCGATGAAGTAGATCGGGTGGTGCACAAGTTGGCGGAGCGTTTAGCCCAGCACCATCGCCGCCGTCGCAAACGGGCGCGTCGGGGTACGCTCGACATCAAACGGATGATTCGCGACAACGTCGCATACGATGGAACGTTCTTCAAATTGAGCTGGCGACACAAGCGTCAGCGAAATTCCACGGTTTACGTCGTTTGTGACGTCAGTCAATCCATGAGTCGACTGGCCCGGTTTCTGTTGCTGTTTTTACACGATCTCAGCGATGTGTTGCCGAAGATGCGCGCCTTTGTTTTTTCCAATCGTCTGGGCGAGGTGACCGAACTGTTTGCCCGCCACGGTCACGAACGAGCCGTCGAGGAGGCGCTCTTCCGCTGGGGCAACGGCGTAACCGACTATGGCTGCGCCCTGGTAGATTTTCGCGACCTGGTCCATCAGGAGCTTGATCAGCACTCAACGGTAATTTTCTTGGGCGACGCGCGTGGCAACTACTTCGACCCGCGCGTAGACATATTCCGGTCCATTGCGCAACGAGTGAAGCAGGTTTACTGGCTTAACCCCGAGGCGCGTGATCGCTGGAAGGAAGGGGACTCGGCGATGCACGGGTATGCGCCCCACTGCCTGAAGATAGCGGGCTGCTCGCGGCTCCAGGACATTGAACGTTTCGCCGACAACCTCCTGACGGCAACCCGGAACGGTTGAACTTCGCGTTGGGTCGCTAATTGAGATTGGCGGCAAATGCCATCGTCGGTCCGATTTCTTCGTGTAGAACCAGGTCGGCAATCGAGTCGAGGGGCGTTTCTTCGCGGTTGAGGATGGCGAGTTTTGCGCCCAGGTACTTGCTGTGTTCCGGAAAGCCCGCCGCCGGGTAAACGACCAGGGAAGAGCCGATAACGATCATGAGATCGCACTGCTCGGTGACGAGTTGCGCGCGTTGCATCTCCTCTTCCGGCATCGACTGGCCAAACGAAATGGTCGCGGATTTGATGATGCCGCCACAACGCCCGCAAGGGTCGACGCGGGCGTGTTGTTGAAACTGCTGCTCAAGGTCAGCCATCTCGTAACGGGTGTTGCAGGACAAACACTTCGCATACATGGCATTGCCATGGAGCTGAATAATCTGTTCATCGGGTACGCCCGAGTCCTGATGCAGGTTGTCCACGTTCTGGGTGATGATCCCGATCCCTTTACCGGTCTCGATCAACCGGGCGACGCCTTCATGACCTTTGTTCGGTTTGGCGCGCTCCATCTTCCGCTCCCCCGTGAAGCGTCTTCGCCAGGATTCCTGGCGAACCTCGTCGCTCGCGACAAAGTCCTGGAACTGAATGGGTTTTATCTTGGTCCAGAGCCCCGTACCGGGACTGCGGAAGTCGGGGATACCCGATTCGGTGCTGATCCCGGCCCCGGTAAAAAACGCGATTCGCTGAGACGCTTCGATGAGCTCTCGGAATGCATCGATGTTGCTGTTGGCCATGTACTGAAGTTGGCTGGCGTTAAGCGCCGGTCCTCCATCCCGATGACCGATTCATAAAACGTGCTTTCGAAAAGTCTGTCAACTATTCTCCGGAGTGCTTCTTGCCGATTTTGAAAAAATAGGGAGACGACGACCGTGCACCAGATTGAGTTTTTCTTCGACTGCTCGAGCCCGTGGACTTACCTCGCGTTCGAGACCATTCAGCCCATCGCGGCTCGCGACGATGTCACGCTCGTCTGGAAACCTTTCCTGGTGGGGGGTGTGTTCAACACGGTGAATCCAAGCGTGTATGAAAACCGCACGAATCCCGTCCCGTCGAAAGCGCGCTATTACCAGAAAGACCTTCAGGACTGGGCGACCCTGGTCGGCATCAAAATTGGTTCGCCGCCCGTGTTTCCGGTGAACAGCGTCAAGGTGATGCGCGGTGCCCTGGTCGCTCTGGAAGACGGCAGGCTCATGGAATACGCACGTTGTGCATTTCAACGCTACTGGGGGGAGCTCGCGGATATTTCGCGCGATGAGGAAGTGAAGAGCATCGCTGCGGCCGCGGGGCTCGATGTCGATGAGTTCTACCGCAAGATCAACGATCAGGAATACAAGGATCGGTTGCGGGCGCTTACCGATGAGCTGGTCGAACGAGGCGGGTTCGGCTCACCTACCCTGTTTCTCGACGGGGACGACATGTACTTCGGCAACGATCGTATTCAGCTGCTCGCTGCCAAACTTGATCGATCAGGAAGTTAGCTTTCAGGCTTGGGGCGTCGGATTCTTTAACAGCTGATTTCGCGATATGGTATAGAAAGCGTCGTAAAATTTAGATCTCGTAATCCCGCCCTCTCGACTAAAATCCTTGTATCTTGCCTAACATCTCGTCAAGCCTCTTTGTCCAGTCAGCTATCGTAACAACGTGTTCTTCCAGAACTTCACTTGACGCCAAAACCGAATATCTGGGACGTTTCGCAGCGGTAGGATACTCGGCCGTTGTAATGGGTGTGACCAAAGGTTTTCGAGCGATGATTCCCTGAGCATACGCGCTCCGAAAAATCTCCTGTGCAAATTCATACCAGGTAGTGGTTGGTCCGCCGGATATGTGGTGAATACCAAACGGCAGGGAATGAGCATCGTCGATGTCACTCACGAGTTCGCATATGACGGATGCCAGGTCGCCTGCATAGCTTGGTATGCCGCTCTGATCATCCACTACGTTCAGAGAATCTCTCTCATTCGCCAGCCGTAGCATGGTTTTGACGAAATTGGCGCCATGCTCACTGAAGATCCAACTCGTTCTCAGGATCCAATATCGAGAGCAAACAGACGCGATAGCAAGCTCCCCGCCCAGTTTGGTACGGCCATACACGTTAATGGGGTTAACCGAATCCGTCGACTCATAGGGGCGACGGCTATTTCCATCGAACACATAATCCGTAGACAAATGTACGAGGAGCGCACCGAGACGGTCTGCCGCGCGGGCAAGCGCGGCCGGCGCCTCCGCATTGATGGCCCAGGCTAGCCCCGGCTCCTGCTCGGCTCGATCGACCGCGGTATAGGCGGCAACGTTAATGATGACTTCCGGCTGAGCGGTTAACACCGCCTTCTCCAACTCCGCCGCGCATGCAAGGTCAACGTCCTGGCGAGTCCAGAAAGTTGCTTCTCTGAGCACTAGTCTCAGATGTGAACCAACCTGTCCGTTTGCTCCCAAAACGAGAATTTTCAAACGGCTTCCCGTAACTGGGCCAGCGATGGCAGTTGTAGATCTTTTTCCGACAGTGTCGGACTCTCAATTGGCCAGTTAACGTTAACTTCAGGATCGTTCCAGATCAGACCGTATTCATCCTCCGGGTGATAATAGTCAGTGCACTTGTACTCAAAATCAGCAACATCCGAAAGAACGACAAATCCGTGAGCGTACCCGGGTGGAATCCACAACTGGTGGCCGTTGCTCTCCGAGAGCAACGTACCGACCCAGGAGCCGAAAGTCTCGGAGGCCGGGTCGATGTCAACCGCAACGTCAAATACTTCTCCTGTGACTACTCTGACCAGCTTACCCTGCGGGTGGAGTTTCTGCGCATGTATGCCTCTGAGGACGCCGTATTGAGATCGGGAGTGGTTGTCCTGCACAAAAGTCAGTTCGATCCCCGCCAGCTCGCGGTATTTCTCTACCTGAAACGTTTCGATGAAAAACCCGCGAGCATCGC
>JACZXA010000247.1 GCA_022571865.1 Pseudomonadota bacterium | reverse complement strand
GACAACTCAGGCCTGCGTTGCATGCCCAAATCAGCTCATCGGCTCCATCTCCGTCGAGATCGGCAAGCGCGTGGCTGTCCGTACCGTCCTCGATGAGGATGGGCCAACCGTCCATCAGGTCCCCATCCGCCGAGACTGCATGCACAATCTGACCACCCGCGCCTAGGCCGATGGCAAAGACGACGTAGAAACCGACCCCTTGCATTCGCTCGCGCAGCCCGTACCAGACACCGATGCAACCCGCGTATACAAGGGCAACGGGCCAGAGCTGATCGGCCGTGACCCACAAGATCTGCCCGACAAGGAGTTCTTTCAGGTGCTCGCCGCCGTGTGGGTTCTCGGCAAGGATGAGCATGCCCGCGGCCGCGGCCAGCACGAAGGAGACACCAATGATCGCTTCCTGGATGTCGGGCCACCGCTTGCCGGACCAGTTCAGGACAGCGGCGACCACCAGCGCCGAACTCACGGCGACGGCTTGCACGGTCCAGCCGTAAGGTTCTGAGCCCATTGCATCGGCGGCGATGACGCCGAGACCCGCCACCTGGGCAATGGCGAGATCGATGAAGATAATTCCACGTCGCAGCACTTCCTGTCCGAGCGGTACATGGGTTGCCAAGACCAGGATTCCAGCGATAAAAGCCGGTGTGAGAATGCTCAACTCGAAGCTATTCATGGCTGAAGATTCTCCAACAAGGTCAGTGTCGTGTCGAAGAGGGTGAACAGGTCCGTCACGTCCTCGTGCCCGCCGATGGTATACGGCAAGACCAGTACAGGAGTATCGAGACGTTCAGCGAGCCAGGTCGTCGGTTTCTCGTTGGCATAGGGCGTTCTTACCACGGCGGCAGGCGCGACCACGTTCAGTTTCTCCAGCAATCTCGAGAGGTGGGCGCCACTCGGGGGTATTCCCGGCTTAGCCTCGACCGTCGCGATGACGTCGAGCCCAAGCCAATCGGCGAGATAAGTGAAGCTTCGATGATGCGGCACTATGATTAGGCCTTCGAGGCGCCGGGCGCGGTTCTCCCAGACAACGATCGCGGCATGCCATCGTTCCACAAAATCATCGAGCCGCTGCTCGTAAACATCTGCGTTCATGGGATCCAGCTCGGCGAGGCGTTGTGCGAGCTTCCGCGCGATGCGGGTGATGTTGTGCGGATTCAAATGTACATGCGGGTTGCCTTGAGGATGAATGTCACCCTGCGATCGATCAAGGCGCGTGGGGACTTCGAGCTTGCGCACGTAGTCGGCCGCCAGAAAGTAGCCTGCTGCGCCGGGGCGGACGTTCGGATTCCCGGAGCGACGCAGCAGCAGCGGTAACCAGCCAACCTCGAGCTCGGCGCCCGTGCATATGACAAGATCCGCCCGACGCGTCGAGGCAATGAGGCTCGGCCGTGCCTGTAGTCGATGCGGGTCTTGAAACGCCGTGAGGGCGACTGTCACCCTGGCTTGCTCGCCAGCAAGCTCGCTGACGAGAGCGCCCCATTCAGGCTCGCAGGCAAAAACCTCCAAGGCATCGACGGGCGCCGATAGAAATGACAATACCAAAGCGGCAACTAATGCTCTCACGACTAAAACCTGTGCCCACCGTGGGCGCCCAGGCTCATGATGTATTGCAGCAGCCACTGGCTGTCACTTTCCGTTAGCACCTGGTCGTACACATACTGCAAACGCAAGCGACTAAAATCGCTGTGCGACCAATCCAACATCAGGCTGTCGCGGCGCGGTGATTCGTCTACGTCCTCGAGCAGAGTGCCGAGAAAGATCGAGCCATTGTCCGTCGTTACCCGGTCGTGGCGGTAACCAACCCGCCAGCCCTGGATGAATTGCCATATCCCTTGTAGATACCAGCCGGATTGGTCGGTGTCGATTTGCATCCCGTCGAAAGTGCCCTCCTCCACGCGCCGAAAATACTCGCCCTGGAGCTTGAAGTTGGTGCGCGTTGGATTACCTAACGGCGCCCACTTCCAAACAAAGTCGACCACGACAAGATCGCTGTCACCCGTGAATTCGGGTGCTTCGCCCGGACCGTCTTCGCCGACGCCACGATCCCGGACGTCGGCGGACAGATAGCTCACTCCTGCCTGCCAGGCGTGGCTCGCACCGACATCGCCGCCGGTGTGAGCGAACAGCGACCAGGCACCGGGCGAGGTATCGTCACTTCCCGACGCTGGAAGTCCGCTACCCCAATCGAGCTCCGCGCCAAGTTCCAGAAACAGATTGGTTGGCGCCACCCAGCGCGCCTGCACGCCATCGGCGATGTACTGTCCAGCAAAGAATGCCTGATAGGGCAATGGCCGATCGATGAAATCGTCGGCGTGGCGATGAAACGAGTTCAGATTACCAATACCGGAGAACTGACGGCCGGCACGTATCGTCAGCCCGGGGGGCAGCGCGGTGGTTTCCAGCCAAGCTTCCTCCAACGCAATCTCGGTCTCACCGTCTTCGTCCTCAAAAGCAAAGGTTACGTTGCCGAAAAAGAGATCGTCGATGCTCGCCTTCAGGTTTACTTCGGACTCACCCAAGGTAAAACCCGATTTGCCCGGTCCCGACTCGCCACCAGAGATGAATCCGGGAATCGCGTCCCACCGGTGTCCGATGTCGGCGGCGCGAGCGACGAGCACAACACCCATGCCGGGATTGAACGCGTTGGCGGAGGCGGAACCCGTGGTCGCACCGATCACCGCGTCCTCGGCAATCTCGACAGCCTCGGCGGCGCTGGACCGAGCCCGGTTTGCAGCCCGCTCGGCCACAGCGATTCGCGCCTCGAGTAGTTCGATTCGGGCGTCATAGCCACGGCGAAGATCCAGGACCTCCCGACGCAAGTCGGCGATCGGATCGGTGGTCGCGCATAGCGCGGCGTTGCCATACAGTAAACCGACCCCGCACAGATAGGTGATGGTGTAGCGCAGTTGCTTCATAGGTTTCTCCTCGGCGACTGGCACGCCCGCTTGGGCGCGAGCGTGCCGAACTATTCAATGATTAGCCGTATGAAGAGAAAGGCGGAGCCCGTGCCCGATAGTCGAAGAAGGTTGCAACTCGGACCCGGGCGATATCCTCGGCCTGCTGCTGGTGGAATTTGAGGGGATCGTCGGCCCAGGCGCTGGATGAAAGCAGTACGTCTTCGGTGTCGGAAAATCGGCAGACGACACAAGTCTGGTCAATATCGTCCAACGCGTGGATATGTTGTGCCGCGGCGACCTGTGCGAACGAAACCGCAGCGACGAAGACAAAAGCAATTCGCGACACGGCGTAGCAACGGTAAACGCCTACCGGCCTACGGTTGGGCCTGCCTATTTTTAGCACACCGACCACTCTCCAACTCCGAATTGCAAATGTACTCCAATTCCTGAACTGGCGCGCTCAAATCGACTGGATCGAGGCACGAAGCAAATTATGAATACCTCATACGCCTGAAACAAAAAGGTCCAATTCCGCCAGCGGCATTCTCGTGCGCGCCGAAGTCGAGACGGATCACTGGCGGGTGTGGCTTCGTCGCTGAATGTAATGGTGCAGGGATCAGACATCTACCCACCGATACGACTCGACTCTGGTGCCTCACCAAGCACGCCACAGCATCCGAAGCCGGCCATCCACTGACTCGCCCCGGCGTCCTCGCTCGCGCGCGAATCAATAACGTTAGGGGATAGGATTAACCAACCCTAACCGGTATTCAACCTCCAGCTAGTCGAAAGCCTCTGCTGTGGTCGCGCTCCCCCGGCTCGTCGCAGGCCCGGCTCGCTGAACGCGTTAACCCGGCATTGACGAACCAAGATCCACCGCGCAATACACGGTACTTACCATTAACTGGCCCCTTAGGATCTTTCACCTTCCCCGTGGGATATTTAGCATACCAATCAGAACACCACTCCCAGACATTGCCATGCATTTCATAAAGACCAAACGGGTTCGGTTGATAGCTTCCAACAGGCATTGTTTTACTATTTGTTCGATCGAAATTAGCCTGTTCGTTAGTAATATTTTCACCATAAGAGTAATCCGTTTTGGTTCCCGCTCGACAGGCATGTTCCCATTCGGCTTCCGTAGGTAGACGAAAATATTCTCCTGTGACATCACTCAGCCATTGCGCATACGCGACCGCATCAAACCAGCTTACTTTCATGATGGGTCGACTTTTTCTTCCCCAACCACAAGCGCCGGGAAGTTTTCTACCGGTCGTTTTAGCAAACCGATCATATTGTTCAAAAGTGACGGCATAACGACCCAGGGTGAATTCAGATACTGCTACTTCGCTGACAAGCTCCCTCGCATCATCGAGCCTCGTAAATGTACCTTCGGGCAGCCTTACCATTTCCACCGCAAGCGAACTATCCGGCACAGAATATTTCAAGATAACTGGGAAATTAGGAGTGTGTGTCATTTGGGTTGGCGAATAGGACAAGGTCCGGCATCGGGTATTCTACTCATAAGGCACAAAGCGAAGCTGTCACTTTTTACCTGATCAATATTGTGGGCGAGGATGCTGGCGCGCTGTTACGGTCGGGCGATGGTCGTGGCAACAATTGCACCGGCCATGATTGCACCGACGCCATTGAGAGATAGGATCTTGCGCCCTCCTGGATCTGATCGCACATAGTCGAGATCTCAAATTGGGCTCTCGGTTCGCTTATTTCCAATTCACGCACAAGCATCCTCGTTATGCCAGGCTTGGGTTCCGGACAGAATTGGTGATTGGACTGTCTAGCAGAATAGAACTGGATATAGTGATAGGTGGGGCGCTTGGCGGTGTATGACTGGTCGGAAGTGTCGGTATACCAAGTGAATCACACCACCGCAACCGGCAAGTAAACAAGAACTCAACATGAGTACCAGACCCACGGGAATGCGACGATCAAAAGAAAACTTTACGGAAACAAACCACTCCATGACGCTCAATATCTCCTTGTTTTGTCTTACGTCCGACCTTGGAACGAACAAAGACTAGAACGACCTGGGAAATGCATTCGCTGCTACCGGTATTACCCGTAGTACTAACCTCTCATCCTGCTGACGCCAGCAAAAAAAGCCTCACGCTGGCACCTACCTAAGCTATAGCACTTCGAGTATTGCCTCCGCCTTGCTTACCTCGAACTGACCCGGATCTTCGACTACCAACTTGGTGACGGTTCCATCATCCACGATCATGGCATAACGCTGTGATCGCGTGCCAAGTCCGAATCCACTGCCATCCATCTCCAGCCCCATTGCACGGGTAAAATCTCCGTTTCCGTCTCCTACCATCAGAATCCCTTCGGCATTGCGATCCTTACCCCAACTGTCCATGACGAAGGCATCGTTCACAGAAATGCAGATGACGCTGTCGACGCCCTTGGCTTTGATGGCATCTGCAAGTGCCACGTACCCCGGTAGATGAGCCTGGGAGCAGGTCGGAGTGAAAGCACCAGGAACGGCAAAAACCACGGTCTTCTTGCCCGCAAAGAGATCGGCGGTGGTTACCGCAGTGGGTTTGCCTTCTTTCATCGTGTGCATCGTGGCTTCTGGCAGCTTGTCGCCTTCTCGTATGGCCATAGTCTTTCCTTTGTGATCCATCCCGTAATATGGAAGTTTGGAACTTCCCGTGCACCGGGTCAACGTATCTCAGTTAATCTCTAACCGGCGCGGTATGTGAAGAGCATCTCATCGGAGTTTTGAATCAGCGCACACATGGCATCGCTACCACCGGTTCGATAGCACCTGGCACATATACTGGACATTGGAGCCCTCGGCTTGGAGGACCCGTTCGACGGATTGTCAAACCTGCAGCTTTTGAACAAATCGAGCAACATGTCGCTGAACTACACCATTCAGGCAAAAGGCTCACTTATTCTCGAACGAGGCAGCGGGGTGCTGTCCGATGCCGACGTTGCGTTGCACTTTCAGACGCTTGCGAAGGACGATCGCATAGATCCCAACCCTAGCCCGGATGTTGCACGAGTACGGCGCATATGATGGTTAATGTTTTGAAATTATTAGAAATTTTATATATTTCGAATAGGTTCGAAGTGTTACCGAGGCGCCTCCGCAATTTTTGGCTAGATCTCGCGGCCGCCATGCCGCCAGATGTTCAGCGCGTTCGCTATGCGAACGCGGACCTGTTTGCGCAAGCGCAAACAGGCTCTCAATTCCGTAGCTACGGTTACGCTTTCGGTCACGAGCCGTCATGACGACCACGATCTCTCACCCAAAACTCTGCGTCCTCGTGCAA
>JACZXA010000054.1 GCA_022571865.1 Pseudomonadota bacterium | reverse complement strand
GTGACGTAATCCATGGCTGCACGGAGTTCGTCGTCCGAACAGCTCATGCAGGTGCCGCGCAGCGGCATTAACCCGAGCCCGTTGGTCGTGCTTTCCCAGAGCGCGTCCACGCCTTTGGCGATCAGCGGTGCCCAGACGTCCGCATCGCCAAACAGTGGTGACTCGCTAACCCCCGTGGCATGACAGGCAAAACAGAACTGGTTGTACACCTGCTCACCGGTCATGGAGCCGTCGCCGGAACCTGCCACCTGTGTCGCTCCGCCGCAACCTTCACCCATACGACAAAGGCTACCAAAAGGTTGGAGCCGTTCGCGCACCTCTTCGTCGGTTCCCGGAGGAACGACCTCCCCAAAACCCGATGTGGTTATCAGCGCAAGAACGACAAACGCTGCGAAGACCCAAAACCTCGTTACAAAACTCACCGACTCATCTCCCGACAAAATACCAAGGTCGACCCAAACAGGTCCTCACTACCTGTCTGGTCTGGCTCAGGCACTCGCATCAAACAGCTCACGACCGATCAACATCCGGCGAACCTCGCTGGTACCCGCACCAATTTCATAGAGTTTAGCATCTCGCAACAAACGCCCCGCCGGGTACTCGTTCGTGTAGCCGTTGCCACCAAGTGCCTGGATGGCCTGCAAGGCCATCCAGGTTGCTCTTTCGGAGGCATAGAGTATGCAGCCGGCCGCATCAAACCGCGTGGTACGCCCGGTGTCACATGCCCTGGCCACTGCATAGACGTATGCGCGGCTGGCATTCAGATTTGTATACATATCCGCAATCTTGCCCTGCATGAGCTGGAACGTTCCGATCGGCTCTCCGAACTGATGCCGCTCGTGAATGTAGGGGAGCACCAGATCGAGACAACTCTGCATAATCCCCAGCGGTCCGGCCGCCAGGACGACGCGCTCATAATCAAGGCCACTCATGAGTATCTTCACTCCCTGGCCAACCTCGCCGAGCATCTGGGTTCTAGCGACCTCGCAATCTTCAAACACGAGTTCGCAGGTATCCGATCCACGCATTCCGAGCTTGTCCAGTTTCTGGGCGGTGGAGAAGCCCTCCATGGTTTTCTCGATGAGGAAGGCGGTGATGCCTTTCGCACCAAGATTCGGGTCAATCGTTGCATATACCACCAGCACGTCCGCTCCGGGGCCGTTGGTTATCCACATCTTGTTGCCGTTCAAAACGAAATAGTCACCATGATCCTCGGCACGCAGCTTCATGCTCACCACATCGGAACCCGCTGAAGTCTCGCTCATGGCCAGCGCACCGAGGTACTCGCCACTGATCAATTTAGGTAAGTACTGCTGTTTTTGATCGTGACTCGCAAAGCGGTGAATCTGGTTGACGCACAAGTTGGAATGGGCACCGTAGGAGAGACCCACCGAGGCTGAAGCGCGACTGATTTCTTCCATGACCACACAGTGCGCAAGGTAGCCGAGACCTACGCCCCCATACTGTTCATCCACGGTAATCCCCAGAACGCCGAGATCTCCCAATTTCGGCCACAGCTCGCGGGGAAACTCGTTATCAGCATCAACGGCGGCGGCGATGGGTGCGATCTCATTACGAGCGAACTGCTGCACGCTCCTGCGTAGTTGATCGACCGTTTCTCCGAGACCAAAGTCGAAATCCATGATGTCTCTATGGAGCATTTAAGGGGCAGGGATGATACTACGGCCTCAGGCCGTCTGTCGGTCACACAAGGCAACGTCAACCTGGTGGTCCAACTACTTTGCCTCGAAGGTGACCAATTCGATACCTTCCTCGACTCGATCTCCAACGGCGCACACAACACCCAAAACCTTTCCGTCACGCGGTGCGTTGATGTTGTGTTCCATCTTCATGGCTTCTATCACCATGAGCACATCGCCTTCAGCCACCACGTCACCCACCTGAACCGCCAGTGAAATGACCAGACCAGGCATAGGCGAAGTGATTCGATCGGCGGTACCTGCGTCATGAGCCAGTGCGTCGAAGTCTTCCTGGTAAAGTCCAAGTCGCTCCGTGTCGCCGTGGCGAATCACAAAAATCGACTGGTCCTCGAAAATAATCTGAGCGTCTACCCACTGGCCATCTACTCGACAGTTGAGCTTCGAACCCCTCCAAACCACATCACTCACCTCGTGCTCATTGTCACCGACCAACACAACGTTATCAGTTATTACAATCGACACCGGTTTGCGGTTTCTCTTTAATCTCTGCCGATAACTGTGAGGCAGATTCAAGCGAAAGCCATCAGTGACCTCCCATACCCTCAGGCCTTGTGCCATCTCTTTGGACGCAAGTGCCGCGCAGATTGCACCCAGATCGGAACGCTCGCGCACCAGTTCACCGTGATACTGTTCCGCGAGCCCGGTGGTGTAATCACCCGCGCGAAATGTCGCGTGGTCCAATACCGCCCGTAAATAATCCACGTTGTGCTCCACCCCGGCGAGTTCCACTTCGGCCAACGCCCGACTGAGCTTCACCCGCGCCTCTTCTCGAGTCTTGCCATGAGCAATCACTTTCGCAAGCATTGGGTCGTAGTGCATGCTTACAACATCGCCGCCGACAACCCCGGTATCCACTCGCACGTTATCTGGAAATTTCACCCTCACCAGTTTGCCGGTGGAGGGCAGGAACTTGCGACGGGGATTCTCGGCGTAGATTCGTGCCTCAATCGCGTGACCGTTCTTGTTAACCGACTTCTGCTCGATACTCAGTGGTTCACCGGCCGCGATACGCAACTGCCACTCCACCAGATCGAGACCCGTGATTGCTTCGGTAACGGGATGTTCTACCTGCAACCGGGTATTCATCTCCATGAAGTAGAAGGTGTCTCCTTGGGTAATGAACTCGACCGTTCCCGCCCCAACGTAATCAACGGCTTTGGCCGCCTGTACCGCTGCCCGACCCATACGCTCCCGTTGTGCATCCGTAACCGTCGGTCCAGGCGCTTCTTCGATGACCTTCTGGTGTCGACGCTGTACCGAGCAGTCACGTTCGAACAAGTGCAACGTATGGCCAAATCGATCGGCAAGAATCTGCATTTCCAAATGTTTCGGTGCCTTCAGATATCGCTCGATGAGCATACGGTCATCCGCAAACGCGGCGCTCGCTTCACGCCTCGCACCCGCCAGTGCCGCCGCAAAATCCTTCTCATCACTCACCTTTCGCATGCCCTTGCCACCGCCACCGGCGGATGCCTTGATCAGCACCGGGAAACCGATTTCCCGCGCGGCCGCCAGCAACCTGGCATCACTCTGATCGTCTTCGTGATACCCGGGTACCACAGGGGCACCGGCGGCGGCAACCAGACGCTTGGCTTCTATCTTCGAACCCATCGAGCGAATCGCCTCCGCACTCGGGCCTACGAACACAACATTTTGAGACGCGCACGCCTCGGCAAACTCAGCGTTTTCCGAGAGGAATCCATATCCCGGGTGAATGGCCCGTGCCCCGGTCGCCTTCGCAACCGCCAATACAGCATCGATGTTCAGATAGCTCTCAATGGCCGGTGCCGGTCCCAACAGATGGGCAACGTCCGCAAGCTTAACGTGTTGTGCGTGTTCGTCGGCTTCCGAGTAGACGGCAATCGTGCGCATGCCCAACCGGCGCGCGGTCCTCATGATCCGACAGGCTATTTCGCCGCGGTTGGCAATTAACAAACTGCTAAACAACATTCACATCCGGAAGATGCCGAACCGGCTCTCTGGTTTGTGCGGTTCCCGGCAGGCGACGGTCAAGGCAAGCGCCAGTACCCGGCGTGTGTCGAGCGGGTCTATGACTCCATCGTCCCACAATCGCGCGCTGGCGTAATAGGGATGCCCCTGACGTTCGTACTGCTCGCGGATCTCCTCCATGAACGACTCCTGCGCAAGCGTCGACCACTCTTCGCCCCGCGCCGTCGCCGAGTCACGGCGGACCGTCGCCAATACATGAGCCGCCTGGTCGCCACCCATGACCGAAACTCGCGCATTAGGCCAGGTCCACAACATCCGGGGCCCATAAGCTCGCCCACACATCGCATAGTTTCCCGCCCCGAAAGATCCACCTATGACAACCGTGAATTTGGGTACCTGCGCGCAAGCCACCGCGGTAACCATCTTGGCGCCATCCTTCGCAATCCCCTGGCGCTCGTACTTCTTACCCACCATGAAGCCGGTAATGTTCTGCAGAAATACAAGGGGTATCCCGCGCCTGTCTGCCAACTGAATGAAGTGCGCGCCCTTCAGGGCGGACTCCGAAAACAGAATGCCGTTGTTGGCGAGAACGGCAACCGGAACCCCTTCGATGTGGGCAAACCCGCAAACCAGGGTATCTCCATAGAGCGCTTTGAACTCATGGAACTCTGAACCATCAACCAGGCGCGCAATCACGTCACAAACGTCGAAGGGGGTCCGGGTATCGGTAGGCAGCACCCCATAAAGTTCTTCAATCGGGTACACGGGCGCTTCGGCCGCACGAATTTCTACGGTTTGTTGGTAGCGAACGTGACTGTTGTCGATAATCTCCCGGGCGAGCGACAAGGCGTGTTCGTCGTTCTCGGCAAGATAATCCGTCACACCCGAGATACGACTGTGTAGTTCCCCGCCACCGAGGCTTTCCGCATCCACCTCTTCGCCGGTCGCAGCTTTTACCAGCGGTGGCCCGCCGAGGAATATGGTTCCCTGGTTTCGCACGATGATGGCCTGGTCACACATCGCTGGAACATACGCACCGCCCGCCGTGCAGGAACCCATGACCACGGCTATCTGAGGGATTCCCTGTGCAGACATATTGGCCTGGTTGTAAAAAATACGTCCGAAGTGCGTCTTGTCTGGAAACACCTCATCCTGCATAGGCAGAAACGCACCGCCGGAATCCACCAGATAAATACAGGGGAGATGGTTTTCCAATGCCACTTCCTGTGCGCGCAAATGTTTCTTGACTGTGATGGGATAGTAGGTACCCGCCTTTACCGTTGCATCGTTGGCAACAATCACGCATTCGGTACCGGATACCCTGCCAATACCGGTGATGATACCGGCCGATGGAATCCAGTCGTCGTAAAGCTCGAATCCACCCAGCTGACCGATCTCCAGAAAAGGTGAGCCCGCATCCAACAACCGATCAACCCTCGCGCGAGGCAGCAACTTTCCGCGCGCAACATGACGCTCACGTGACCGCTCATTGCCCCCTTGCGAGATTTTACCCACCAACTCACGCAACTCGGCACTCAAACCCCGGTGGTGCTCCGAATTGTGTTGGAAAATGGCACTTCCAACATCGACCTGTGATGACAAAACCGCCATGGCGTGTCCTTATTCTTCGTGCGGCGAGTGTCGCACTTCCCCGGCTGGCGGGAAACCTAAGCGGGCGTCTGGCGGTTGTCCGATTGGCCCGGCGAGACAAACCTGAAGACCGTTATGCCATCCCAGGCATACAGATAACCGCGCTCATGAAGTATGACCTCCCGCAGTTCGCCATCATCGATTGGCGTCGCTCGCAGTCGGTATATGTTACCGGCAATCGCGACTCGCGCTTGCGGATCACGCCGTAGGGTGTCCACCCAGCTTTCGCCGCGCAGGCGTGGCATTTTGGCAAATCGATTCGAGTGGATGTGCAACACACCATCGATATGAAAACAGTTGACGCGGATGGACCGCGGCGCTTCCTGTTGCACTTCGAGATAACAGGGCGCACTTCGACCCAGGAAACGAAAATCACTCGGCGTTGCTGTCTCGACGCCTTCGAGCCGACCGCTATCGCCTCGCCCACAGGAACCGAACAACACCAGTGAGGCGATAACGAGCAGTCGAATCGTCAGCGAACAGGAACGGTAATGTCGTTGACTCATGAGTGATACGATCTTCCCACCGGTCCCTTTGATTTATCACGATTTGCGCGACGCAGAGAATTCAGACTTGCTCTCGTCGCCTTATCCAATTTTTCGGTGGCTGCACTCCACGCCCCGGGATCGATGACGGCTGCCCGGTTCTCAAAAAAACGCAACGTCTCGGCTGGGTATACGTTGTAAATTTCCCTGAGCGTCCAAGCCACGCCTCTCTGTACGTAATAATCCTGGTCAGTCAACAGCGGTTCGACGAACGCAATCAGCTCTGGACAAGGCAGGAAGCGCTTTCGTTTACGGGCACACTCGATAAGACCAACCACCGATTGCCGCCGTTTCCATGGGTTATCAGAACCATTCCAAACTTTGAGGACCGGCGTCATGATCTCTGGAGAATTTTCGACCGCCCTCGCGTAAATCTTCGACAGATCATCACTGAACTCCCACCGATCACACCGCTCGATCCACCTGGTCACCGTCTCAAGCTCCGATTTCGCAAGATCGACTGTATTCTGGTAGTAGTACAGCGGCCGGGTCATGACCTCGTAACAACGTGAGTTTCGCCACACGTAGTCCCAAACCGCCAAGATCTCCGGCGCACTTTCGTGGTAGAAACTGTAACCCGCCTTAACCGCAGAGCGCAGCAGCGCGATGCGAACCCCCAGCCGTTCTGTCGCCCCATCCAGATTCCCCACTGCAATCCGACAACCGGAAAGCCCCTCGACTTTCCTCACTACCTCCTTCAACCACACCTGTTTCTTCACATCGCTGTTCTCGGGACACCATCGAAGAACTTAAAGCACAGTGCATGCCGTCCGCCTACCAAAGGCGTGATCTGCGACCACCGTAGAACCCCATTCTCGAATACTGGAAGAATCTCGATGAGAAGCGAGGCGGAAGTCGTTTTCCAGGGTGTCTCGAGCCATGGATGGCGAGAGCAAGCCCTCAGGGATGAGTCTTACCGGCGGCCCTGGAAAACAACTTCCGCCTCGCTTCTCTTTGCTCAACCCTCCCCTAAATCTCGAAAAAGAGGTCCCCCTATATCGTCGCGGTAATTTCGCCGAGCTTCTCCGTTAGCAGTTGGTTTTCCCGGTAGTCGATGGGTATCACCACCAAACTGGGCCCAGCTTCCGCAAACGCCGATTCCAGGGTGGCTAGAAGATCAGCACTGTTTTCGCAGCGATGACCGTGCCAACCAAAGGAAGCAGCGAGCAGCAGCCAATCCGGATTGCCAAAGGACAGATCCGTGTGGCGATTGAACTGAATTTGCTGTTTCCACTCGATGAGTCCATAGCCGTGGTCTTCCCACACCATCATGACGAGATCGGTGCCGAGACGTTTGGCGGTTTCCATCTCCTGCACGTTCATGAGAAAACCACCGTCCCCGGCAATACCCAGGATGCGTCGCTCAGGAAATACCAGCGCCGCGGCAATCGCCCCCGGTAATGCGAATCCCATGGAACAGAACCCATTGGGAATGAGGCAGGTGTTGGGCTCGTGGCAGTGGTAGTGCCGAGCGATCCACATCTTGTGGGCGCCAACGTCCGAAAGCAGAATGTCGTCAGGACCTAGCACCATTCTTGCATCCCACAACGCTTTTTGCGGGCGGATGGTGCCGATGGTGGCGTCATCCTTGTACTCGGCAATATCTTCCGCCATCTCCGCTCGAATTTCTTTTTGCCGGGTGAGGTCGAAATGCAACGGTTCAGCGTCAACTCGCTCGTTCAACATCCATAGAAAGTGCGCGAGATCACCAACCACCTCTACCCGGGGATGGTAGTACTCGTCAATTTCTGCAGGCAGGAAGTCGGCATGAACGATGTTCTTGTCTTTACCCGGATTCCACAGACGCGGGTGGTATTCGACCATGTCCAATCCCAGCGTGATCACCAGATCGGCATCATCGAGCACGAGATTCGTGCGATCTTTGCTGCCGAGACCGACGGTATAGAGGCAATAGTCCGCATCCACGTCTACGGCACCTTTAGCCATGAAGGAGCTGATCACCCCGATACCCGTTTTTTCACACAATAGCCGCAGCTGTTTGCTCGCTCGACGGCGGATACAGCCATTCCCGGCAAGTATCACCGGACGTTCGGCGTTCTTGAGCAAATCGAAAGCTGCGTTGACTATCTTGTCATCCGGAACGGCGCGACGAAACCGATAAGGCGTAATAGGGGTGCTGGAAGTCTCCTGTTTAGCCAGATCTTCCGCCAGTTCGATGTGGACCGCACCAGGTTTTTCCGAACGCGCAATTCGCACCGCTTTGCGAATGACTTCGGGGATCGTGTCGGGATGGCGGATGGTTTCCGCCCATTTGGTCACAGGATCGAACATCGCCACCACGTCCATCACCTGATGCGACTCCTTGTGCAATCGACTGGTTTCGCCCTGACCTGTCAGCACCAGCATGGGCGCACGGTCCATGTTTGCATCCGCAACGCCCGTAATCAGGTTGGATGCCCCGGGGCCGAGGGTACCGAGACAGCCTGCCGGGTTGCCGGTCAATCGTCCGTATATCTCCGCCATGAACGAGGCGCCTTGTTCATGACGGGTCAGTATGAAGCGGATCTTGTCGGACGCCTCGAGCGAAATCATGAAGTCGGCATTCTCTTCACCCGGAACGCCGAAAATGTACTCGATACCCTCCGCTTCGAGACACTCTACAAAGAGGTCAGATGCTTTCATTTTCTCTCTTCCTGAAACGAACTGTTACCGTACCCAGTCGAGCGTTTCGTTCAATGCCGTTTCGAACCGTGTGAAAAGCTCGTCCACCTGATCCGCATTGATAATCAACGGCGGACAGAATGCCAACGTGTCACCCAGCGCTCGCAGAATGACGCCGTTAGCCTCGCACCGACCCATTAAATACGCCCCAACACCCTTTTTCGCATCAAACGACGTTTTGGTCTTCTTGTCAGCAACCAATTCGACGGCACCAATCAGCCCCACGCCACGGGTGTCACCCACGAGGGGATGGGTGGCAAATCCGCGCAAGCGTTCCTGGAAAAGCTCGCCAACAGTTGCCGCATGCTCGAAAATGTTACGCTCTTCCATGAGTTCCACATTTCTAAGCGCAACGGCTGCACAAACGGGATGGCCGGAATAGGTGAACCCGTGACCAAACGTGCCGATCTCACCACTGGCTTCAATAAAGGGTTCGTACATGAATTCTGGAATCAATACGGCACTCAACGGCAG
The DNA here is from genome assembly GCA_022571865.1 of Pseudomonadota bacterium. Taxonomy (GTDB): domain Bacteria; phylum Pseudomonadota; class Gammaproteobacteria; order Pseudomonadales; family Azotimanducaceae; genus SMWK01. The sequence goes on along the minus strand of JACZXA010000054.1, from coordinate 14,711 downwards.
ATACGCAGAGGAAACCGCCTTGGCCAGACTCATGGTGGTCGGGTCGATATCGAAGGTTTCGGCACCGAACGCGCGACCGGTACGACCGAAACCGCAGATCACTTCGTCATCGATGAAGAAGATGTCGTATTTTTTCAGCAATGCCTGCACTTTCTGAAAGTAGCCGGGCGGCGGAACGATGACGCCACCGGCACCCATAACCGGTTCAGCGATGAACGCCGCGATGGTTTCGGGACCTTCGCGAACAATGAGTTGCTCCAGATTACCGACAATCCGGTCGACGAAATCCTGTTCGGTTTCCGCGTCATTTGCCTCGCGATAGTAGTACGGGCAATCCGTATGCAGGACCTGAGGAATAGGTAGATCAAAGTGCTTGTGAAAAGGCGGTAGGCCGGTAAGCGAACCGGAACCAATAGTCACACCGTGATAACCCCGAGTGCGACTGATGATCTTTTTCTTTTCGGGGCGACCAATGGCATTGTTGTAGTACCACATGAGCTTGATCTGGGTATCGTTCGCATCGCTTCCCGACAGCCCGAAAAACACCCGTCCAGCATCAAAAGGCACCATGGCTTTCAGTTTTTCCGCGAGCAGAATGCTCGGTTCGTTGGTTTTGCCACCGAAAAGCTGTGAATAGCTGAGCTGCTTGAGTTGTTTTGTCGCGGCTTCCACCAGTTCGCGTTCGCCGTATCCCAACGCGGTACACCACAGCCCCGACATGCCTTCAATATATTGTTTACCCTGGTTATCCCATAGGTAAACGCCTTCGGCACGTTCGTGTACCACGGGGCCTACTTCGTGGTGCTGTTTCAAGTTCGTGGTGGGATGAAGCAGATGCTCGAGATCCTTGGCTTCCAGGGAACCCGGCGGAAATTGGTTATGCAGCAGATCTGCCATGATACGTACCAGTGACCTGAAGTTCGACAACACGAGGATAAGCTCGCGAGGTTTGGGACGCTACCGGCGTCCTGGCTAAATAACCTTCAGTGAACTATGGGGAGATTTTCTCCGATCGTCAGGCCGCACAGCGAATGGGTACCACGTCCATGCCCAGTGCCGTGGCAACAGAGCCGTGGCGTATCTTGCCCTGGTGTACGTTGAGGCCCTCGGCAAAGTGCCGGTTAGCCGCAAACGCGCCTTGCCAACCCAGATCGGCTAGCGCCCGCACGTACGGCAGCGTTACGTTGTTCAGAGCGATCGTCGACGTGCGTGCAACCGCACCGGGCATGTTGGTCACACAGTAGTGAACCACGCCCTCTTCCATATAGGTGGGTGCGTCGTGAGTTGTTGGTCGACTGGTTTCAAAGCAACCGCCCTGATCGATGGAAATATCAACCATGGCGGCACCGTCGAGCATGGCCCTGACCATTTCCCGGCTCACGAGCTTCGGGGCCGAAGCGCCCGGAATGAGAACTGCGCCAATCACGAGGTCGGCTTGCAGTACTTGCTCGCGAACGTTCTGATCACTCGCCATCAATACTTTGGCGCGACCCTGGAAGTGGTTACTCAACCAGGTCATTCGCTCAACGCTCTTATCCAGTATGGTGACGTCGGCCTGCATGCCCACCGCCATGGTAGCGGCATTAGTGCCTGCGATACCGCCACCGAGTATGACTACCTTGCCTGGGGCAACCCCGGCGACGCCACCAAGTAACGTGCCGCGTCCGCCGCTTGCTTTCTGCAGTGCATACGCACCAACCTGCACCGACATGCGTCCGGCAACCTCGCTCATCGGTGTGAGTAACGGCAAACCACCAGCCGCCGCCGTCACGGTTTCATAGGCGATTGCCGTGACGCCGGAACGCATGAGCGCTTCTGCCTGCGGACGGTCTGCGGCGAGGTGTAAATAGGTGAACAACATCTGACCTTCACTGAATCGCTCGCATTCCCCGAGTTGAGGCTCTTTGACCTTCACCACGAGTTCGCTTGTGAACACATCTTCCACCTCACCAACGGTGGCTCCGGCGCTTAGGTATTGCTCGTCTTCAAAGCCAATGCCCGCACCCGCATCCGACTCGATGATTACCTCATGACCCGCCGAGGTCAGCTCCACTACGGAAGCCGGGGTGAGCCCGACCCGATACTCGTGAACTTTGATCTCTTTCGGTACACCGATCCGCATGACGCCACCTCTCAAGTTGATCCGTCAATGGTAGTAAATTTCCCATGACTTATTGTTGCGTTTTCTGATAGATTTCAATGAAATACGCAATAATTAGGATGATACTGTCGATATGGCACAAGAAACCCTCAAAATAGACCGAATTGACCGCGTGATTCTCCATGAACTTCAACAGAACGCCAAGCTGTCGAACCACGCGCTGGCGGCGCTCGCCAATCTGTCGGAATCGGCTTGCCTCAGACGTGTGCGCAGACTGGAGACTTCCGGGTGGATCCGAGGCCAGGTCTGCCTGGTGGATCAGTCCATGGCCGGTTATCCGGACAACGTGTTCGTGCAGATCACCCTGACCAGCCAACAGCAGGACGACCTGGCCGCCTTCGAGGTGGCCGCCAAGGAGTTACCCGAAGTCATGGAGTGTTATCTGATGTCGGGGGACTCGGACTATCTACTGCGGGTCATCGTCAAAGACGCTCGCGACTATGAGCGCATACACAGCCAGTATCTGACCCGACTGCCGGGTGTCGACCGGGTACACTCGAGCTTCGCACTGCGAACCGTGACCAAAAAGACCGAGCTGCCAATTCGGGATTAGTCAGGCTGAAAAAAAGCGCAAGGGATCGGCTAGGCCATCCGGAAGCATAGAGGTCGGGGATGCTCTGAGTGCGACCTCGAGCGAAGCCGAACGGCGCGAATTGACCCTCCTGTGAAATAGGAGGGGCAAGTTCGTGAAGTGAGGGAACGCCGGAGGCGCTTAAGCTCAGGCGCACCCAGAGCCTGCCCACCCTCAACGCGGTTGCGTAAGACAATCGTCCACGTTCCTCGACCACCATCGCAGCAATGTGCGAATTTCAGATCAGATCTGCGGCAGTCAGGTTGAATTCGTTCATGACCTCATCAGCGTAATCGATCCGGCCCGTCATCTCTTGAGGACTGCCATGCACCAAACGCAGGCACGCTTCGGCCATATGCTCAACGGGTGTTACGCGGTCCTTGTTGGATTCGTTGATCAGTTTGTGATGCATCACACCGGGCGTCGCAACTAAGCCAGGAGAGATTACGTTTACCCCGATATTCTCATCAAACATCTCCTGGGCGAGACCCGTCGTGAATCTTTCCAGAGCCGCTTTGCACATACCGTAAACAGAGCCACCGTGCCCCGGCAGGGTCTTATCCGGATGCAGAGCGGCATGTGATGATATGTTGAGAATCCAGCCCTCCCCACGGTCCCGCATACCGGGCAGAACGAGTTGGCTGAGCTCAAAAGGCGCCCAGACCTGCACGTCCATCATCAGCCGGAAACGCTTCTCCGGGAAGTCGGCTGCCGGGATGAAATAGGTGATCGCTGCATTGTTGACGAGAATGTCGACAACCCCATAGGCCTCCAAAGCAGACTCGATCAACTGGTGACGGTCTTCGGACAGGGCAAGATCCGCGCGCAACCCAAGTGCTTGTCCGCCCGCGTTTATGATCCTTTCTACCGTGTGGGTGATGGTTCCCGGCAAATAATGATCCGCTTCTTCGACGGTTCTTGCGGATGCCACGACCTTGGCTCCCTCCATCGCGTAACGTAGCGCGATGGCTTCACCTATGCCGCGACTCGCGCCCGTAACCACCGCAACTTTTCCCTTCAGAAGCCCGTTCGGATTTACTTCGGCCATCATCTCACCCGCAACAAATCGAACGGCCAATATACCGTGTAAGTTTCCCGAGCGCGCTGCCAACAGGTAAACTTGCCGTCATGAAACGCAAATCGTCCTGCTTTGACGTTGCCTTGGCATTGCTGGTCTGGCTCGCCTCCGGGCTAACCCACGCTGCCGAACTGGATAGCCGACCGGCGCCGGGAACACCGCCACCGCTGGAATTCGAGTTGACCAACCAGATCGATGAACCATCTGTCAGTGCGCAGAAGCTGTGTTACCAGACAGCGCTCGCACAAGGCGGCGAGATCGAGGCCTGTACCCGGGTGCTCGCCGAGACATCGATATTCGATGATCGGGGCCGTGCAGCCGCCTATACCAATCGCGCCCTGATCAGGAGTCACTCAGGCGATCTGGAAGCTGCCTTGTTCGACATCGCACGTGCTCTGGAGATTCTTCCGAACGAACCGGCTCTCCTGGTCAATCGTGGCAACCTGTTATGGCGCTTACGCCGTTACGAGGAGGCGTCCGGGAGCTATCAGGAGGCAATTGAGAAAAGTAACGGGAGGTCGGTACTCGCCTACTACAACCGAATGTTCGTCCACCGGGTACGCGGCAACATCGACCTTGCCAACCGCGATCTCGAAACCGCTCGTGAGTTGCTCAACCTGGATCGAATAGAACCCAGGGCTGTGATCGAGTTGCCGGTGGATTCGAAATATTCAGATTGGCAGTTTCAGTAATAAACCCGCGGTATTCTTGGACCCAGGCCGGTGAGAATCTCGTAGGGAACCGTGTCCGCCCATCGTGCCACCTCATCGAGGGAAACATCTTCGCCGATCAACTCCACCCAATCGCCTTCACTAACTTCGTTGTCCGTCACATCGATGACCATTAGATCCATGGAGATTCGCCCCCGAATCGGGCAACGGCTGCCGTTTGCGATAGCAACGTACCCACGGTTCGATAATGAGCGCGGCACTCCGTCGGCATAGCCGAGCCCGAGAACGGCCATCAGCCGATCATCCTGCGCAATATACGTTGCCCCATACCCGACGCTCGCGCCCGCCGGAACCGTTCGCAGTTGCAGAATCTGCTCTTCCAGGGTTGCCACCACCTTCATGGGATTGCGCCGGTCACTGAACGGGTTGCCGCCATACAGCCCGATCCCCGGCCGGCCCAGGTCGCCCTGAAAGTCCCGACCCATCAGCACACCCGCAGAATTACCAATGCTCGACGGTATACCTGGAAATTCCGCCCGTACCGCATCAAAACGCTCTATCTGGAGTGAGTTCAACTCATGCTCCGGGGTATCGGCACAAGCGAGGTGAGTCATCAACAACGCAATCTCAAATCCACGGAACGAGCCACTGCGGACCGTAGGTGAAAAGCCGAGGCGCTCCATGCCCGTATCGACATGCACCGCTATGGGTAGATTTGCGTGAGGTTGCCACGCTTCGAGCTGCTGGGCGTGGTTGATGACCGGGCGCAACCGGGCCGCCGCGAGCAGTTGGGCCGTTTCGACACGAACGCCCTCGAAAACGTATATTTCGACATCCTTGAGGACGTCCCTCAGCTCGCTTCCTTCGGCGGCTGTGGCAACAAAAAAAGTACCGCATCCCGACCGATGCAATTGCCTGGAGACCACTTCAAGACCAAGCCCGTATGCGTTGGCCTTCACAACCGCTGCAACCCCATTCGACTCGCTGGCAGACCGGAAGGTTGCGTAGTTGTCGGCAAGTGCCGCCAAATCAACCCGCAACCGGCCGCTCACGGTTAGTTCAAGCTGTTGATGTAGGCGACCACGTTGTTGATGGCTTGATCGTTGACGAGAATCGCCGCCATGGGCCGCATCTGGGCGCCAAAGATGTCCGACGCGTGGTAGCCGCGCCGCCCCTGTTTGAAGTTGTTGATCTGACGCACCAGGTACCAGTCGTTCTGCCCGGTCAGACGTGGCCCGCCTAATTGTTCGAGCCCTTCCGCGTTTGCACCATGGCAAGCGGCGCATACCGCGTAAGCTGCCTTACCCGCCGCGATGTCACCTTCAACCGTAACTGCCGGTGGATTAACCGGCAGCGTCAGGACGTACGCGATGACATTCTCCATGGCTGTGTCATCCACTATCGACATGGCCATCGGTCGCATCTGCATGCCGTAGATATCTCCCGGGGCCGTGCCGCGAGCGCCGCTGCGGTAAAGTTCCAGTTGCCGACGCAGATACCAGGGTTCCTGACCGGCAATTTTTGGTGAGTTCAACGCCACATTGCCTTCACCGTTCGGGCCATGACAGACTGCGCAAACGGCATAGGCCATTTTCCCGGCAGCGGCATCGGCTGCATGGGCAACGTTGAGAGAGAAAAAAGCGGTAACAAAAAGTGCCAAAAAGCCGAGCACGGCAATGCGCAACATATTATCTCCTGACGACAAAGACAGCGGTAGGGCTAACGCTTGTCCCTTCGCCAAAAGGCAAACCGTGAGCGCGGAGCATCTTCCCGCCGCTCGGTCTGGCGCCGATCGGTCGTGATACCCTGGCGTCGAGCCCGTACTTCGAATAGTCCCTTCGCGCTTCGGCGTCGCTCATCGTCCCGACGATCATCGCCCGATCGTCGGCTTTCGGACTCGTCGACAGCAATGGCGTGACCACCAGATTCTGTATCCATAGCACATGCCACCCGTGAAGGTATCGAAACTATACGACATTCCCAGCAGGCAAGCCAAATGGAATCATTATGGAGCCCCGGGTGGAGCCCCCGGGTGAGGCCGGCGGACCTCAGGTCTGGCTAGCTTGCGAGCTCGGCCGCCTGTTGGATCCAGCCATCGCGCAGGATGCGCCCCTTGTGGGAGTACAGGACATGGGACGTACTCGAAAGCGCGTCTTCGTCCAGATTGGCAATTTGCTCGTAGCGAAAGATCCCAAGCTTATTGAGCTCGTGCGCCAACTTCGGACCAAGGCCACGAATCCGGGTGAGATCGTCATCACCAGTCGCGCCTTTTTTCGACTTGCCACCTTCCAGCTCTCGAATCTGCTCGATGAGCTGTTGATTGGAGGCACGGGCGTCTGCTAGCTGTTGATTGAGAACCAGCATCATTTTGTTATCAATCGGAGAGCTTTCGACGTTCTTTTCTTCCATGTCCTGACGCCACTGCAACTCGTTGAGCTGTTTGGTGCGATCTCGAACCATCTGTTCCAGTTTCTGCACCTCTAGTTTCTGCGAGTCGATCTTTTTGGGGTCAACTTCAGTCACATCGCGTTTGCCAACGACCTTGTCGGCAGCCTTCCACGTCTGCTTCACCTTCGCCGTTGCCCTTTTCTGATCTCTGAGCTCGGACTCCAGCATGTCGACTTGACCTGCGAAGTCATCCCGATCTTTCTCCATCTCCTTGCGGGCCGCCAGTGCCTGCGCAAGGGCTTTTTCGAATCGATCGGCATCATCAGACGAAGATTCTCGGGTGGATTCGGCCGACTTCAGATTGTCCTGCAGTTTCTCCAACTCATCAGTATGTTGTTCCCGGGTTGCGTTAGTCGAAGTCTGCAGCTGCTCCAATTCAACGGCATGTCGTTCCTGTGCCGCGGCAAGTGACGTCTGGAGTTTCTCGAGCGCGACTTCCTGCTCGCGAACGTTGGTGGTCAGGTTTTCGATCTCTGTGTGTGCAGTGCTGATGAGCATCTCCGATTCCGCAAGCGCAGAACCCTGACTATGTTTCAGTTCTTCGATCTGCTCCTCAACCAGTGCTTCGCCCTGATTATGGACCTCCATTTCTTCGGTGAGCACTTTGATTTGCTCGTCTTTTTCGCTCAACGCCTTTGCGAGTTCCTGCTCGCGGCTGACCGCCGATTGTTGAGCCTCGGCCAATTCTCCTTCAAGATTCAACATCAATTCCTGCTGCCGGTGCAACTTGTCGTCGAGCTGGCTTATGTGATCCCCATATTCCTCAGCATGGCGCTCTGCCTTCGCCAGTGCATCACTCAACTCTTCGGTGTCCTTCTCCTGGCTCCGGCAAGATTCCTGAACGGCTAGATTTTCCTTTTCCAAACTCACGACGAGGTTGGAACGCTCCGCCAACTGTGCTTCTAACTGATGGACCCTCTCCTCGGTGTCTGCAATCTGCGCGGAAAGTTCTCCTCGTTGTTTATCGTGAGTAGCCGTCACTTCCTCGGCGGCGGCAACCGAACCCTCCAGACGGGTGACTTCTTCACTGCCATCGGCGCGGTCACGCAGCAGGGATTCGATCCTCGAGTCGCGTTCCGTAATGGTGTCAGCCAAACCGTTCGACTCCTCGCGCAACGCTTCAACCCGATTCTCGAGTTGTGAACATTTCTGTTCAAACTCTTGAAGCTCGGCAACGGTTTGTGTCAGCGAGTCAATGTTAGTCAGTTGTTGCTCGAGATTTTCATGCTGCCGATCCAGCCTCTGTTGTAATCGGTCCTGTTCAGCGAGTACCGCGTCGTGATCGACAAGTTTGTCAATGAGCACATCAATCTCTTTCTGTTTGGTCTCGACTCGGCCCAACAGGGCATCGATGTCATCGTCTTTAGCGGCTGATTTCTGGGTTATCGTTTCCAGGTTATTCCTAACCGTATCGAATTCTGAAGCCTTTGCGACTCCTGCTTCATCTTTCTCTCTCAGTTCGATGCGTAACGCGCCGAGATTATCGCCAAGGGTTTCTATCTGCCGGTTAGCGAGTTCCGTGGTCTCGAAAAGATTTTCGTTACGCTGACCAAGGGAATCGGTTTCATCATGGAGTAATTGTATCTGGTGTGTTTTGTCACTCAGCTCATCGGCGTGTTCGGCCAGTTTCGATTCGAGTGAAGCAACTTCTGCAATCCGGGCTTTCAGTTCGTTTTTTTGCTCGGTAACAATTTCCGCCTGGTCATCGAGAGATTGGGTCAGCGACTGCCATTTTTCTTTCCATGATTTCACTTCTGCGTGCAATTCGTCGACTTCCAGGCAACTGCTATGTAGTTGTCCCTGGGCCGTCTGATGAAGTCCATTGAGCTCTTTTATTTTGACCTCGAGCTCTCCGATAAGCTCGCCTCGCGCCTTGATTCCAGCCTCGGACTGGCTACCCGAATCAACCTGGTCGTGTTCGCGCAATTTCTGCAACTGATGTTCGAGTGACTTCACCCGCTCGGTACGCTCACGCAGCGCAGCAGACAACTTGGGAACTCGTCCCTGCCATTTGCTCAATTCGGCCGTCAAACGTTCGACCTCGCCGAGGGGCGAGTTTTCATCCGAACCGCCCGTATTGGGGGGTGGGTTATATGCCTGTTTGTGCATCCATGTATCCGTTCACTTGGCGCCGGTTGACGGCCTACCACAGAGGCCGCGACCGAGGAGTCTCAACAGTCAAATTACTAGAAGATTGACTCAGGTAATGTGACCCATGTGGGAAATCCACATCCCGGTGGGATGAGCGTCACAAAAATCCATGTCGACAAGCGCATTCCCTCAGGACATTCAACCTGGGATAACATGCTGTCCCCGATCAGACGTCCTCGAAGGGGCTTACATGGCGCTCAAACGATCAAAATGGTCCGATGGTCAAGTTGTTGTGCTTGAACACCACTCATCCGTGCTCGAGGGTAATCCTCTCGGAGACCCGAGCGTACGCAAACTGCCGGTGTGGCTGCCGCCGCAGTATTCACCCGGCACAAAACGATCATTTCCGGTACTTTTTGATCTGGTCGGTTATACCGGTTCCGGACATTCACACACCAATTGGCGCAACTTCGAAGAAAACGTTCCCGAGCGTCTGGCTCGATTGATCCACGAAAAAAACATGGGGCCGTGTATCGTCGTATTCCCCGACTGTTTCACCGCACTCGGCGGCAACCAGTACATCAACTCGAGCGCTATCGGACGTTACGCTGACTACCTGACTCGTGAGCTCATCCCCTTTGTGGACAACGAGTTTCGCACCCGAGGCAGTCGCGAGCACCGCGGTTGCTTCGGAAAATCTTCAGGCGGCTATGGCGCCATCGTGCATGGCATGCGCTACGCGAAATACTGGGGTGCGATCGCGGATCATTCCGGCGACGCCTATTTCGACTTCATTTACCGAAGCGATTGGCCGAACACCCTCGATACACTCGCGCGTTACCGCAATCCGTCTCGAAAACCGGGCGTCTACCGTCTCATCAGGAAATCCACATCAACGAAATCCGGTCTGGACGACGGGCGGGTGAAACGCTTTCTCGAGAAGGTGTGGGAGCAGGAAAAACTCACCAGCTCCGAGGTCATGACCTTGATGAACCTGTGCATGGCGGCGAGCTATGATCCCGACCCCCGTGCACCCAATGGTTTTCGCCTGCCGTTCGATCTGGAAACCGGCGAGCTCATTGAACGGCGCTGGCGAACCTGGCTCAAACATGACCCGATCCACCTGGTCAAAACACACGCCAACAACCTCAAGACGCTTAAAGGGATCTATATCGATTGCGGATGGCGCGATCAGTACCACATTCACTATGGCTGCCGAATCCTCTCGAGAGAGCTTCACAAACACGGCATCAAACATCGCTACGAGGAATTTGACGACACTCACTCGGGTGTAGACTACCGAATGGAATTGAGTCTGCCGTTCCTTTCCAGAACACTGCGTTAAAGAACTTCTGATCAATCAGGGTGAAAAAAATGACAAGCCTGCAACTCCGCCAAGCCATTGCCTGCTCATTGGCTTTCTTCGTTTGCGCCACCCATTCGTGGGGCGACCCGCTGAAGAACGTCGCACAGCTGGAGAACGTCGCACAGCTGGAGAACGTCGCACAGCTGGAGAACGTCGCACAGCTGGAGAACGTCGTACATAAGTACGCAGACAACGACGGTGTCAAAATTCACTACGTTGTGACAGGCAGCGGTCCACTCGTCGTGTTCATCCACGGTTTCCCGGACTATTGGTACAGTTGGCGCGATCAAATGATGGCCCTTGAGGACTCTTTTACCGTCGCCGCCATGGATCAGCGCGGTTACAACCTGAGCGACAAGCCTCACGGCGTGGATCAGTACCTGATGCCCAATCTGGTAGCAGACGTCGCCGCTGTCATCAAGGCACAAGGTCAAACCAGTGCGGTAGTCGTGGGCCATGACTGGGGCGGGGCAGTCGCCTGGAACGTAGCAATGACTCGCCCTGAGCTGGTGAACAGGCTGATCATCCTCAACCTGCCACATCCCGCAGGACTTGCGCGGGAGTTTGCCACCAACGCCCAGCAGCGTAAGAACAGCCAGTATGCGATGGATTTTCAGAAGCCCGATGCACATAAGCAATTGACTGCCCAGGGGTTAAGTCGTTGGGTCGCTGACCCAGATGCCAGAGCGCGCTACGTTGAAGCTTTCGCGCGTTCCGATTTCGAGGCGATGTTGAACTATTACAAAGCAAACTACCCACGGCTCTCGGCAACCAACTCACCGGGTGATGAAGCCCCTCAACCCCCTGACTATCCGAAGGTAAAAAGCCCCGTGCTCATGTTCCATGGGTTGAACGATCAGGCACTTCTGCCTGGTGCGCTCAACGGAACATGGGAATGGCTCGACAAGGACCTCACGCTGGTGACTGTTCCGGGTGCCGGTCACTTCGTCCAACAGGATGCGAGCGAACTCGTGTCAGCCACCATGCGTAGCTGGCTGTTACAGCGCATGGAGCGATAACACCCGGTGCGAGCAGCTCAAGTCGTTAAACATCGACGCAGGGTCTCATCGAGCGGTGTGAGGGTCACACCCAACTCATTCGCCCCAACGAGCGCATCTATGTCGTCATCGTGATCCAATACGCCGAGCATGGCTCGCGTAAGCGGCGGGTTCTCGAGCATCCGCTCCATGATGTACGCCATTGCGTAGCCTATGCCCAGCGGCAAGGAAACGACCCGAGTGTGTTTACCTACCGCAGCTGCGCCGCGTTCGGTCAATTCACGCCGACTCAAAGACTCAGGTCCTGCAAGGTGCACCCGTTGACCATATAGTTCGGGATTCGACAAACTCGCTTCTATGGCACCGACCACATCCTCCGCATAGATCGGTTGTTCGCGACTCGACGCGCGCAAAACTACATTCCACGTTTTATGCGCTCTGTTATTGAGCGCCCGGGTCGCATAGTCGCCTTCTCCGAGTACCATGGGAACCTGCAGAATCAACGCGGGGGTTCGACCGTCAAGCAATACCGATTCCGCACGACCTTTCGAGGCGAGGCAAGGATTAGCCGAGTTCGACTGGCTGCCAAGGATGCTCAAGTAAACCAACCCACGAAGACCGGCACGTTGTGCCGCGTTGGCCAACACCTGACAGGTCGCTTCATGGGCGTCGTGATAACGATTGGACCGTGTTTCTTTGATGATGCCAACGAGATGCACCGCATGTGTTGAACCGGCCACCGCCTCATACATTGCTGCCTCGTCGTCATAGTTCGCGATCCGAACGTCGATCTCATGAGAGAGTTGCAGATCACGTACGAGATTCGCCGCGCGCTCGGAGCGAACCACGGCACGAAGCGGCCGAGTTCCATCGAGTCGCGCAATCAACTTGCGACCAAGGTGTCCGTTAGCCCCGGTAATCACGAGCGGATCTGCGGATTCCAACGCCTGCTCCTTGTACTCAGGATGATGGTGGATTCTCTAAGCATCGATCGCGCAGGGCAAGTCCACGGGCGACACGCATTGGCGAGTCACGTAGGATAAGCGCCGGGGAGTTAGGAGACTTACATGCGTGCGTTCGTCGGCATTCTCATCGTTGTTTTGTTGTCCGGTTGCGATCCTATGGGGCGTTTGCCTGGTGGAGCGCTTACCGGAGAAGTAACAACACCCCCCGATGACTGGGCACTGCTTGCGGAGATCGAGACCGTACAGCTCGAGACCAATCCAGATGATCCCTACTCCGTCAACCTATGGGTGGTCAGTGTCGAAAGCCGGTTATACATCGCGGCAGGCGGCGGCGAAACGAAATGGTCCAAACACTTCGCCACAGATCCGAACGTGCGTTTGCGTATCGACCGCAACATCTATGAACTTCGCGCAAGTCCTGTAGACAATCACATAGAACTGGAAGAAGTGCGCCTTGCCTACGTAGACAAATACGCCATGAAATCCGACAGTCCACAATTCGACGACTCCAGGGTGTTTCGTCTGGACCGACGGCTCTGAGCATTCGGTGCACCAACAATTCTCATAGATGTGGGCTACCTGGGCAAATTTACTCACTGCGCTGCGTCTGGCCAGCATCGGGCCGTGTGCCTACGGCGCATGGACCGAAAATTGGTGGTTAGCAGCGTTCTGTTTCACTCTGGCTGCGATTTCTGATTTCTTCGACGGATGGCTCGCGCGTAAATACCAACAGGCATCCTCGTTCGGCGGTTTGTTCGATCACGCGACCGATGCCGCCTTCGTTACCCTGGTTCTCGCCGCCCTCAGCGGGCCAGCAGTACCTTGGATCCTGCCTGTTCTAATTCCGCTGGCGTTCGGTCAGTACCTGTTGGACTCACGAGCTCTCGGCGGGCACAAACTGCGAACCAGCTGGCTGGGGCGGAACAACGGAATCGCCTATTTCGTGCTGGCGGGGATTCCGATTATTCGCAACGCGCTCGGGCTCAGCTGGCCCAACGATTTTTCAGTCGGCCTGTTCGGCTGGCTGCTCGTCGCCACCACCGGAATTTCCATGATCGATCGTGCCCGCGTCTGGATCGCTGCCAAATAGTTCCTTGTTCGCCTTCGGGAGGAACAACACGCCAATCAACGCGTTGAAGACGACGAAAAAAGTGTGCATCACCAGGCTGAACACTCCAACTTCCGGGTACTCGGGAAACAACACCGTCCACAACAACAATGCACCAGCGTGGAACGGCAACGGCAATGCGGCTGCAAGGAAAATGACCGGTAGAAACGCCAGCATCTGCAAGCCACTGACATCAACCTGAAACAGGTCGAGCGCCACGGTATATACGATGATCGCAATGATGAGGTTGGGCGCCTTGAATAGCGCAATCAGCAGATAGTGAATCGGCCGAGCCTGGCGCAACGTGTGAAGCAGAGGCCTGTCCCTGAGTGACCACCCTTTCAGCAAGTATCCGCGGAAGTAGGCAATGTGTAATGGGAGGTAAATCAGCGCAACAAGAAACACCGCCGGTAGAATGACATCGGGCGGTAGCGCCTCCGGACTAGACGAGGAGGCCTGCTGGACGACCTCATAGCCGATGAATACCCCGACAGAAGAAAACAGCAGCAACTGGTAGATCTCCATCATTCCCAGCAGGATCATGGTTGAGATCGCCTCCCAGCCAGGTACTTTGTAACGCCGATAGAGGTACAGCGACATCGCGCCCTTGCCCACCTGCTCGTTGACCAATGACAGGATATAAGCGCTGGCGCGGATTGGCAGGATGTTCTTCAGTTTGATCTCCGGGGTATTGAACCAACGAATCACCCGCCAGGTAACATGTGCGTCGACCACAAAAAAGAAAACCGAATACGGCACCATCAACGCCAACCAGGCAATCCAGTTGGCTTCGCCAAAAAATCGGCTCAGGTACTGCATGAGGCTGAGCTGCTCTCTTGCGGCCGCTGCGTCGGTGCGCTGATACACCAGGTAGAAACAACCAAACGTGACCAGCCACGTGATGATTCGAAACAAATGGTTCGTTTTCTTTTTGCCAACTACCGGGGCATCGCTATTCTGGCTTTTAGCCACAGGAAACTCCTCGTTTTACCATTGTGCGCTGGCAACATAAGCCAACCGCTTGAAATCGTGACTGAAGGGATGCCAGAACCCCGGCATCCGCTGCGTCATGCACATACCCGTCAGGTTTGCGCGCGGCGCCATCCAACAATGAGTGCCCGCCATGCCGCCCCAGTGGTATTCGTCTTTAGCCGTTTCGGGCTCTGCCTCGTCAGGCTCCTCCTTCAGCGCGAAGCCGAGACCGAAAACCGTACCTGGCATCGCCCACATCGGAAAGTTGACACCTACGTGGTC
>JACZXA010000246.1 GCA_022571865.1 Pseudomonadota bacterium | reverse complement strand
CTAGGGTTAACACCCCCGCAGCCGCCAGAACCCCCCAGTCCATCCCGGCAGCACTGACCGTACGGGTCATCACCACGACAATGGGTTTGGCGCTGCTCGCGGTGAGCGTGCGAGCAAGCAACAGTTCCACCCAGCTGAACATGAAGCAGAAAAATACCGTCACCCCGACTCCACCGCGAATGACCGGTAGAAAAATACGGATAAAAAAGTAAGGTAGGGAGTGACCGTCAATTCGGGCCATTTCATCGAGAGATTTAGGCACCCCGGACATGAATCCCTCCAGAATCCATACCGCCAATGGCACCGTAAATAGACAATGGGCCAACGCAACAGCCAACGGTGTATCGAAAATTCCGATCGCGGAATACAACTGGAAAAACGGCAACAGAAACACCGCAGGCGGCGACATGCGGTTCGTAAGCAGCCAGAAAAACAGATGTTTGTCGCCGAGGAAACGATAACGGGAAAACGCGTAGGCGGCCGGTAGCGCTACGGCCACCGAAATCGATGTATTCAGCGCAACGTAGGTAAGCGAATTGCCGAAAGCTTCGTACCAGACGGGGTTGGTAAAAATCTCCACGAAGTTCGCCAACGTCGCATCCACCGGAAACACGGACAAACGCGAAACGATATCCCGATTGGTCCGTAACGATATATTCAACAGCCAGTAAAGCGGCAGCAGCAGGTAGCCGCAGTAGGCATAGAGCAACCAGTGAGCTTTCCCGTGGGATAACGAGCTGTCCAACAAAGAGTGTGGTGCATTGGGCATTTTGTCAGTCCTCGGCAGAACGCATTACGCTGGTATAAAAAAGCCAACAAAGAAGCAGTATGAGAAGAAAATACAACACCGAAAACGCTGCCGCAGGCCCGAGATCGAACTGGCTTACGGCCATGGTGGTGAGGTATTGGCTCAGAAACGTCGTACTGTTGCCCGGACCCCCACCCGTCAGTACAAATGGCTCGGTGTAAATCATGAGGCTGTCCATCAACCGCAACAGCACCGCAATGGTCAACACCGATCGTAGCCGAGGCAACTCGACATAGCGGAACACCTGCCAGCGACTGGCGCCGTCGATTTCGGCCGCCTGATAATAGGGTTCCTGGATGGAGGCGAGCCCGGCAAAAGATAAAAGCGCCACCAGCGATGTCCAATGCCAGACATCCATCAACACAAGCGTTATCCACGCATCGAGCACGTCGGAGGTATAATTGAAATCCAATCCCAAAGCGGTGAGGGATGCGCCAAACAAACCGATGTCCGGTCGGGCGAAAAGCTGCCAGATCGTGCCGACGACGTTCCACGGAATCAATAACGGTACGGCAAGCAGGATCAGGAACATTCCCGTTCTCGCTCCGGTTCGCGGCAGGCTTTTGGCAACGAGGATGCCGAGGGGAATCTCGATGGCAAGTACCGTGGCGCTGAACGTGAACTGTCGCAGCAAGGCATCCAGGAAACGCGGATCGCGCAATGTCTCCCGATACCAGTCGAAACCAACAAATATCCGGGTGTTGGTATCGAAAATATCCTGTAACGAATAGTTCACCACCGTCATCAAAGGCAACACGGCACTGAACGCAACAACGAGCACGACGGGTAGTACGCCCAGCCATGCACGGTTGGTACGTCTACGCATGAGCAGCCTCACTACCCAAACGAATGCCTTCACGAAAACCAACAACCCGATCACGCCCTACCTTCAACCGCGCACTTGCGCCGACGACGACATCGAGCGTCTGTCGAGTGCTGATGGACTGACCGTTCAAATCGACACTCACGATGCCCACCGGCCGATTTCCCCGTGTGCCTAACACTCGCGTGCGGGTTACCGTGACCATCGGGCCTTCCGTACCCTCGGTTGTGACCTCAGCCCATTCCGGGCGAAAGCCAATGACACACGGTCCTGGCGACAGACCCGGGGCCGGGGCTATGGCACAACCATCCAATCGATAAACGCCATCGAGAACCTCCCCTGGAATGAGGTTCATACCGGGAGAACCGATGAAATACGCGACGTGCTCGTATGCGGGGTGTTGATATAGATCCGCGGGGGTTCCTGTCTGTAGAAGTTTGCCTTCGTGCAGCACGCTGATGCGATCAGCAAAGGTAAGCGCTTCGGTCTGATCGTGCGTCACGTAGACCATGGTGGCATTGAGTTCCTCCTGGGCCTGTTTGAGCACACGACGCAGTTGCCACTTGGTGGCGGGCTCGACTGCAGTCAGTGGCTCATCGAGTAACACCAGGTCAATTTCCGGGCGTACGAGTGCCCGACCGATGGCAACCAGTTGCTTTTCGAACAAGCTCAACGCATCGGGACGGCGTTTCAAACAACCCGTTAACTCGAGACGTTCTGCGATATCGGCGACCCGAGCCGATAAACGAGCTCCTCGCCATCCCTGGTTCCTGAGTGGAAACGACAGGTTCTCTTGGACGCTGAGAGAAGCATAGAGCACGGGAAACTGGAAAACTTGAGCCACGTTGCGCTTGCGCGGGGATGCTCCGGTAACGTCCAGCCCATCAAAGAAAATTCGACCAGCGCTCGGTCTCGCGAGTCCCGACAGCAGGTTGAGAATTGTTGTCTTACCCGCGCCTGAGCTACCGAGCAACGCATGGGCTTCGCCCTGTTTGATAACGAGATCAACGTTGCTGAAAGTGTCGCTCTGCGCTCCCGGGTAGCGATGACTGACTTTTTCGAGTACTACTTCAGCCATCGCCTTCCTCCGCAAACTCGAGCACCGAGTTTTGATGTGCATAGAGCTCGAACTCGGCACCGACATCGAGTTCGTGCAAACCATTTAGCCTCGCGACCCAATGTTCGTTTTCGACTACACAATGCAGGAAGGTTTCAGAGCCGCTGGTTTCAGCGCTCAACAATCTGGCGGAGAACATGACATCGGTAGTATTGCTGCGTTCGAGCGACAGGTGCTCGGGGCGTACCAGTCGCATCGATCCGTGGTGCGGCAGACGGTTTACCCCCGGGTCACTCATCAAATCTGCCGCTACCGGGTCAACTGGCCGCTGATACACATCCAGTGGTTCACCTGTCTGCACCACCTGATGTTGGTGTAGCAAAACCAGATCGTCCGCCAGGTTGAACGCATCACGAGGATCGGAGGTTGTGTAGACCACCGTAAGCTCTTCTCGAACCAACAGCTCACGCAGCTGCACCTCCAGCGATTCACGCAGCTTGAAGTCGAGGTTGACCAGAGGCTCATCGAGCACCAATACCTTCGCTGATTTCGCCAACGCGCGTCCTATAGCGACGCGCTGCTGTTGACCTCCAGAAAGTTCTTCCGGATAGCGGCTGAGCAGGTCCGTTAGCTCGAGTTGGGCCGCGATCTCACGCACCCGGGTTCGCCGTTCCTTAGCGCTGCGCTTCGCCGCTCGCATCGGCGAACCGATGTTCTCTTCGACGGTGAGGCTCGCGTAGTTGACGAACTCCTGGTACACGAGCGCTACGCTGCGCTTTCCAGGCGAAAGATCATTGACACGTTCCCCGCTAATGAGGATGTCTCCCGACAGACAGTCATCTAGCCCTGCAACAAGACGGCACAAACGGGTCTTGCCGGCACCATTGCGTCCAAGCACCACAGTGATGCAACCGCGCCTGAATTCGTGACTCAGCGGTTTCGAGTCGGCTGTGAGCCTGACGTTATCGAGAACCAGCATGGCGCAGGCCGCTCCCTGAAAGCTTCAGTACGGCCAGGCTTGAGTATTTTCCGATACTGCTCACGACGATCGTCTCCCCCAGAACAGGTAAAGAGGCACACCCAACAAGGCAATCGGCACATTCAAGCCAAATGCATAGGGACCAATCAAAGCGCGCTGCACAGAGTCCACGACGAGTAACACGGCGGCTCCGACAAAAGCAGCCAGGAACTGCGAACGCCACGGTTCACTCCTACGAGATTGCACTGTGCAAAATGCAAACCAGCTGACGAAGGCAATTGGCCCTGCCGCAACCAGTGCCACGGCTGCCGCCAGCCGACCGAGCCACCGTGGTGAGAAGTTGCGCCATGCCGCCAGCAACATCCCCATAACCGCTAACAGGACAAGAAACGCGCTCGTCCACTGGGCATGACCAACGTCTCCCAACAACCACCAGGTCAAATCACGAGGCAAACCGTAGGCCACTTGAGTGAGCGTATTTGCACTCAGGGCTGCAATCAGCATCAACAACATCGCCAGACAGGTAAGGAGGTGCATTCCTCGACCGGTGCCGAGGTGCACTGTCGAGGTAATTCCGTAAAAAAGGCCAGCGCCGGCGAGACCACCGAGCATCAACCCGAAGGTACCGAAAAAAGTAAATCCCAGCGCGCAGCCAATTGCCGCACCGCTCGAAACGGCAAGTACGATGGGGGGCGAAGCTCTATCGCGAAAGAAGATCGGTGTCGCTGCCCCCGCTAATCCCAATAGCGCACCTACGCTGATCCCCATAATCCAACGAGCGCCGTTTGTCGCAATGATCATTTCCGGGCTGCCTTGCCACGCACCCCGAAACGAAATTCCCACACCGATTGCAAGTGCCAGCACGCCAGCGCTGAACACGAGCCAGGTGGGGATGTTGGGTGCAGCGATAATGGTGTCCCGGTTCATTGAGGATCCTCGAGTGGAGATGGCATCGTGTCAGCCGTGACCGCTTGTTTCAAGCTGCAGTAAAGACCCTATACTGCCCCAGGGGCGGTCACTGCAAATTCCATGAGCGAACTGTTCGAAACCTATGACGACAACGGCAACTTCACGGGGCTGGTGCGGCGCGACTTGGTTCATTCGTTGGGACTGTGGCATAAATCTTCCAGCGTGTTTCTTTTCAACGCCAACGGCGAGTTACTCATACAACGACGCGCACATGGCAAAGACCTCTACGCCAACCAGTGGGATTACAGCGTAAGTGAACATCTCAAACCTGGCGAAAGTTACCTTGACGGTGCGGTGCGGGGATTGATCGAGGAACTCGGCATCCACAACCTCGAATTGACTTCCCTCGGCCCTCGGCGCACATCCTGCTGGGAATTTCCGGAGCAGAAATTAAATGATTGCGAAATGCAGCAAGCTTATCGAGGTGTTTACGACGGGGCCATCAATGCCGATCCTCTGGAAGTAGCCGAAGTACGCACCATTTCACTTACGGCACTCGACACCTGGCTCGCTGCCGAACCGGCGAGCTTTACGCCATGGTTCCTGCACGATCTCACCGAACTCGGGATCTTTCCTCCAACGGGCGCAGCACGATCCCACTCGACTTGAACACAGTCGCGTGAACACAGTCGCGTGAAACAGTCGCGTGAAACGGTCGCGCCCAGCTGGTTCGCGAACTACCGACGCGACTGCTTGCTGACGATCTTCGGTGCCACCGTGCTCGTGTTCTGGCTCATCGCTCGTGCCCCAAGGTGCCGTTGATTGCGGTCGCAGGAAATCTCCGCCAAAGCGAGTGGCTTGGAATCACACGCTCTGATAGTCTCCACACAGCACCAGGCGATAATGCCGGTGCCTGTAAAAGGCGGATTCAGGTCCGTTCTCAAACCCATCGGAGGCTTAAGCCCCGATGATTAGTCCCCAAATACTGGAGGAATCAAGATGTATCATCACTGTAACTGGTGGTCGCGCCGCTACGCATATGCATACGCCGCGTCCCACGCATCCAAAAGCTACTACGCGTCTCGTCGCCATCACCGCGGCGGTTTTGGCGTGCGCCGACCGCTGCGATATCTCGGCTATCAGCTCGACCTGGATGACGATCAAATGCGCAAAGTCGCCGCGATCCTCGATACCCTGAAGGTTGAGCGCGAACAGGGCAGCCTCGACGAGAAAAAAACCATCTCGCAGTTGGCAAACATCGTCACCGAGGGAGACGTCTCGATCGATGAGCTGCGTGAGGTATTGAAACCGCGCATAGAGAGCGCCGGCAGGCTGCAACTGGCTGTCGCCCGCGCCGTACTCGAGATGGTGGAAGTGCTCGACGAAGACCAACGCGAGGAGTTTGCGTATCTATTGCGCAATGGCACCGTAGTTCTTTGACGCATGGTCAAAGCAACTCGAGGGGCGCGCATGCGCCCCTTTTCATTGAGTTATCAAGAGCGCCCTGTCCTGGAAACGACGCCAATGATTCGTCGTTTACCCCACTTGGTAAAGTTACTTGCGGGGCAGGACGCAGGAGTCTACGCGGTAGAAAATTCCGTCACGAGCAAGTACCAAGGCGAGGACGGTTTTTCGCTCTTTTGAGGCGCGTAGTGGCGCTACGCAACGAATAAGAGCCCAAATATGGTCCGCTGTGGTGCTTTCGTCGTAGGAATCTT
>JACZXA010000245.1 GCA_022571865.1 Pseudomonadota bacterium | reverse complement strand
GACCATTATTACCGTCTCGACGCAAGCCCAGATGCTGCGTCGCTGATGAATCACACTGGATAGTGACGACCGTCTAACCCATCCCTCGTCGCCGTGACTCAGATCAAACCATCTACGTATTTCACTAATTCCTTTTGCCGCGATCTGGGCCGGAGGATTGGTCAACGGGTTTTGTCGAGCGTCAAATTTAGTAAGCTGTAGGGCTAAGATCTCTGTCGGTAGCGTCGTCAACCGGTTACCCCAGATCATAAGGTCGTGCAGTTTCGATAGCTGCCCGATCTCTGGCGGCAGTTCGGTAAGGTTGTTACCGCCGAGATTGAGGCCCTGCAGGTTGGTGAGCTGGACGATCTCTGGTGGCAGCTCGGTAAGGTTGTTGTGGCTGAGATCGAGTGTCTGCAGGTTGGTGAGCTGGACGATCTCTGGTGGCAGCTCGGTAAGGTTGTTAACGCTGAGATCGAGAACGGTGGCGCCCGAGCGTGAGGCTTGATCTATCAGTTGCTCTACATTTCCTAGGACCAAGAGACACTCCTCGCCGATGAGCGTTGCACTTCATGCAATGTTAGTCGACAGGGGCCGACAAGACTGGCACTGACAACCAACGGGCGTCAACGTGTCATTGCCAATGGCTCGATGACAATTCAGTAAATACTCTGTATCGCATGACTTCTTGTGGCCGATAAACGTATAGGAATGGAAGATCTTTATCGTGCATATACCCTCCTTTTTGCAACGTTTTCGTTAACCAATCAGAATCTAGCCTCCAATCATTCATAAAGGCTGTATCAAAATGAAGAGAGGATATGCGCGCGTTAGCACCAACGAGCAGAACCCAGATCTACAGGTAAACGCACTACGTGAGGCTGGTTGTGAAGCTCTCTACGTCGAGCAAGGCGTGAGCGGTTCGACTACTCAGCGACCAGAGCTAGACCGCCTCTTGGACGACCTGGAGGACGGTGACACGCTCATCGTTTGGAAACTCGATAGACTGGGCAGGTCCCTACAACACCTCCTTGGGGTTGTCTCAGGGCTTCGTAGCCGTAGCGTTGATTTCCGGTCATTAACCGAGGCGTTGGACACGTCTACACCTGGTGGGAGGGTGCTTTTCTCGATCATGGGTGCATCGAGCGAGTTTGAGCGTGACCTTATTGTGGAACGTACTGTTGCAGGCATCCGGGCAGCCAAAGCGCGTGGGGTAACGGTAGGCCGTCCTCGCAGCATGTCTCATGAACAAGTCCAGCACGCAAAGACACTGGTCGAAGGTGGCGAACCCAAGCGCAAGGTGGCTCGGTTGTTCAAGGTGAGTGCGGCGACTCTTTATCGTGCTCTAGCGGCGTGAGGTTCACGCGCGTAAATCGGACCTCATGACTGGCGAGGGTAATCGTGCCCAAATACTAACTAAACTAGCCCCGTTACCGGCTCTTATTCGATGATTCCGATCACGTTTTGTTACCCAAGGTAACGAAACGCTCGACTTTCGCGGTTTTCTGCCTACAATTGCCCCGACCAAACTGGTTAGACCAGATTGTTGGACGTGGTTCATGAGTACGAAACACGATCACATCGCCGAATCGAAGCGGCCTCGCAAAACAGCCAAAATCCGATAGAGGTTGCCGCATCATGATGCGCAAATTGATCATCCCCGCCCTCGTCATCATCGCGTCGATATTGGCTGCGTTCACGCTCATGGCGACAAACCCTCAGCTTGAGCTCGACGTACCCGCACCCGTGCCGCCGACCGTTCGCGTCGTGTACATCGAGCCCAAGTCCATCCAGTTGACCGTCCAATCCCAAGGAACCGTCGAGCCCAACACCGAGAGCGAGCTCATCCCAGAAGTCTCCGGTCGCGTGATCTGGATGTCGAAATCGCTCGTCAATGGCGGCTATTTCGAAAAAGGTGCGGTTTTGTTGCGGCTTGAAGACGACGATCACCGCTCGTCTCTGCGAAGAGCCAAAGCCTCACTCACGCGAGCCGAGGCAGAGTACCAGCACGCGCGGTTCGAATATCAGCGTATGCAGAGTTTGGAAGATCGCCAGCTCGCCAGCCGCTCCCAAATAGAGAACACGCTACGCGCTTCCAGGGTGACCGAAGCCACGTTACAAGAGGCGCGGGAGAGCTACGCGCAAGCCGTTCGTGACCTCGAACGCACCCAACTGAAAGCGCCGTTCACCGGTCTCGTGCGCCACGAATCAGTGGACATCGGCCAACTCGTCGGCCGCGGTTCGGCTGTCGCAACCATTTATGCAAGCGACCAAGCCGAAGTGCGATTGCCAATCGCCGACCGGCAATTAGCATTCCTAAACCTGCCTGTTGGCCACCGTGGAGAGCTACCACTCGACCAACAGCCCAACGTACGATTGAGCGCGGAATATGCGGGCCGGATGTTGGAGTGGTCCGGTAAGATCGTTAGAACCGAAGCACAGATCGATACGTCGACCCGCATGGTGCACGTGATTGCGCGCGTGATCAACGAAGACCAGGTAGTCCCCTTATCGGTTGGACTATTCGTCAAGGCCGATATTGAAGGTCTGCTCGTGGATGATGTCGTCGTACTGCCCCGCAACGCACTGCGCACCGGCAATCGCGTGCTCGTGGTCGATGATGACAACAAGCTGCGCTTCCGTGAAATCGAGACCTTGCGTTTCTACCATGACGATGTGTTCATCAAAGCCGGTTTACAACCTGGTGAGCGGGTCTGCATATCGCCGATGCAAACGCCCATCGAGGGCATGACCGTCAATCCCGTCTTCGACAGCGACATCGCCGCGGGTTAATCCATGCACACTGCTATCGCTTGGTTCATCCGTAACCCGGTTGCCGCTAACCTGTTGATGTTCATTCTCCTCATTGGCGGGGCAGTGGGGTTGCTAACCGTCAACCAGCAAGAGTTTCCCAACATGGACGTGCAGGTGGTGTCGATCACGGTTCCGTACCTGGGCGCTGCCCCCGAAGAAGTCGAGCAAGGGGTTTGCATCCGCATCGAGGAAGCGATCGAAGGCATCGAAGGTATCGATAAGATTCGCTCGACCTCGAGCGAAGGCACTTGTTCGGTTCAAGCGGAGCTAAATCTCGATGCCAACGAGATCGTCGCGCTTAACGAAATCAAAAGCCGCGTCGACGCCATTAACAGCTTTCCCGCGGAAACGGAAAAACCCATCGTATCGAAGATGACGATGAGCCGAACGGTGCTGGAAATTGCACTGTCTGGCAATGCCGACGAGCGCATCTTGAAGGAAGTTGGGCGTCAGATTCGCGACGACATCGTCGCGATCGAGGGCATCTCCCAAGTCACGCTCACCTATATCCGACCTTACGAGATCTCAATCGAGATTTCTGAATATGCGCTGCGCCGCCATGGACTTACGCTCGATCAAGTTACACAAGCCGTGCGCGACACCTCCCTCGACATGCCGGGGGGCACGATCAAAACCGCGGGTGGTGAGATTCTCATTCGTTCCAAGGGGCAAGCCTATCGGGGCGAAGAGTTCGAGCACATCGTCGTCATGACCCGGGAAGACGGTACCAATGTGACGCTCGGAGAGATCGGCGAAATCCGTGACGGCTTCGCGGAAGGAGATCTATCGGCACGCTTCAACGGCGAGCCCAGTGTGGTCATCAAGGTGACCCAAGTTGGCTCTGAGGATCTGCTGCAGATCGCGGACGAAGTGAAGGCATACGTTAAGGAGATTCGTCCCTCCATCCCGGAAGGTTTAAGCCTCACGATCTGGTCGGACAGCTCTGCGAAACTTATCGAACGCATCAGCACGTTGAACAATACGGCGGGCGGCGGCTTGCTGCTAGTGCTCCTCGTTCTGGCGTTGTTCTTACGCTTTCGCTTGGCCATGTGGGTAGCGGCCGGTATCCCTATTGCCCTGCTCGGCACCATCGCCGTCTTCCCTTACGCCGACATCATGATCTCGACCATGACCATCATGGGGTTCATTTTGGTGCTCGGTATTCTCGTTGATGACGCCATTGTCGTCGGCGAGCGTGTCTATGCACACGAGCAGATGGGCAAGTCGCCAGTACAAGCGGCCATCGACGGAACCTGGGAAGTCTCTATTCCCGTCATCTTCGGCGTGCTCACGACAATAGCCGCGTTCTTACCCCTCATCTTTGTCGCCGGGCGCATAGCCAATATGATGTTCGCCCTCGGCATCGTGGTAATCATCAGCTTGTTCTTCAGCATCATCGAATCTCAGTTGATCTTGCCGTCCCATCTGGCGCATCGCAAGCACGAGGAGGCAGACCATGGGTTCGGCAAGTTTTGGAACGGCATTCAGGGCTGGTTATCGGACGGCCTACAGAATCTCGCCAATCGCTACTACATTCCGCTCGTTCAGAAAGCCATCGAATGGCGCTATGTCAGCGCCTCGATCGGCGTCGCGGTTTTGGTCTTGGCCGTCGCACTGGTCGCGAGCGGACGCGTTGTATTCGGGTTTTTTCCCTCCGTAGAAGGTGATCGAATTTATGCCGAGCTGGAGATGCCTGAAGGGGTTTCGGTGGCCGTCACCACGCGTGCAGCCAAGCAAATGGAACGAGCAGCTCAAAGGCTAGGTGACGAGTACACCCAAGCGCTCGGGCTCGACCGCCCATTTATCACCAATCAACTAACCAGCATCGGCACGAACGTCAACCGTAGCGGTCCACCCCGTCCCGAAGGAGCAGGGCGCAGCAACTTCGCCGTGATCGTCATCGAGCTGGTGCCGCTCGCGGAACGCCAGAACATGAGCGCGAAGGTCGTCGCCAACCGGTGGCGCGAGCTGGTCGGCGATATTCCGGACGCGGTGAAGCTGTCGTTCAGCGCTGACATGTTCTCGGCTGGAGAACCTATCAACCTGGAATTGAGCGGCAAGGACGTCGAAGATCTTCGCAGAGCCGCAGCGGAGTTACGCACAGAGCTCGCACGCTACGATGGGGTTTTCGACATTACCGATTCGTTCCGAGCCGGTAAGCAAGAAATCAAACTCAGCCTTCTGCCGGAAGCCCGCAACCTCGGCTTGACGATGAGCGATTTGGCACGTCAAGTGCGTAGCGCCTTTTACGGTGCAGAAGCGCAACGCGTGCAACGTGGGCAAGACGACATACGCGTGATGGTGCGATTTCCGGAATCGGAGCGCACTTCGATCGGCAATCTGGAAGACATGTACATCCGCACGCCGGACGGCAAGGAAGTGCCTTTCTACAGCGTCGCCTCGTTTGAGCTGGGTCGCGGTTATTCGTCGATCAAGCGCACCAACGGTCGCCGGGTCGTGAACGTCATTGCCGATGTCGATCGCGCTACGATTCACCCCGAAGAGGTGATGCGTAACATCAAAGCCGAAGTGCTTCCCAAACTACAAGCCAATTATCCACGAATGGACATTGGCTCAGCCGGTGAGCAAGAGGAACGTGCCAAAGCACAATCCGGATTGCTTCGTGGGCTGCTGTTTTCGCTGGTGATGATCTACGCACTGCTTGCCATCCCCTTGAAAAGCTATATCCAACCACTCGTGATCATGGGCGTCATCCCGTTTGGGGCCGTCGGGGCCATCGTTGGCCATTGGATAATGGGCATCGACCTCATGTTCTTCTCGGCACTCGGTATCGTCGCCTTATCCGGGGTCGTCGTGAATGCGAGCCTGGTGCTGGTGGACTACGTCAACCGGCGCCGCCGTGAAGGGATGGACGTGGACGAGGCTCTGATCACGTCTTGTTCCATTCGGTTCCGGCCGATCTTTCTGACATCGGTCACGACCTTTGTCGGGTTGATTCCGCTGATGAGCAACATGACGCCCAATACGGCACCGTTCGTCCCCATGGCTGTTTCACTGGCTTACGGCGTACTGTTTGCCACCTTCATCACGCTGCTCTTGGTACCGGTCCTCTACCGTATCGCTGAAGATGTTTTCGGGTGGGATGCCGTCGCTCAGGGTGTCGAGGAACCTGCAGAAGCTCGTAGGCACGAGGATATCGCTCCCCTGAATCACCCGTAGCTCGATCTTTCACTTCTCGTCACCGGACGTGGGCTTGCAACTTGGGGTTTGAAGCCATTTGGCTCGTCGGGCCAAATGTGACCTTAACGTCTCGCGTTACTTGAGATTTAGTAATTTATCCCGACCCCTCAACTGGCTAGCCCGAACATTGCATGAGCAGTTGGATTTGGAGACGAGATGACCGTTTGTGGCAAGAGTTAAGGTAATTGTTTTGGGGATGAAGGCCGATGAAGGTCGATGAAGGGGAACTTCTCCGTGAACAGGCTTGTTTCTTGCACATTTTGACGATCTGGTCGGTTTGCAGGCGAGCGAAAGTCCAGTTCAC
>JACZXA010000244.1 GCA_022571865.1 Pseudomonadota bacterium | reverse complement strand
CTCTTCATCAGCAGGACCACGATCGAAATAGGCGATCTCGAACGGGTTGGTAGAATCCGTGAAATCGATCACCGAGATGCCTCCCTGGTACCAGGCCTGCACGAAGATGTCACGGCCCGGTACGGGCACGATGGAGCCATTGTGCGCCACGCAGTTTTCCTCTTCGACCTGCGGTGCCGGCATCTTGAAATGGCTGCGGAACTCGAGCTTGCCGTCGACGATGTCGTAGATGGCATCCGCACGAGCACGCCTCCGCGCCCTCCAGTCCGCGCACCCTGCGTTTGTACTACTCTCGACAACCTCGCTACGCTTCTTCGTGAATAATCCGGGCTAGGCGCTGCATGCTTTTCGAAAAAAGACTAGGAAGACAGCGCAATCGGATATTGATTTAGCCGCTAAGCGACTGAAAGAAGTTATCCGGGAAAGGAGATAAGCAATGATCGAAATCACCAAAGGATCAGATAACATTTTCGAGGACCTTGGCTTCGAAGGAGAAGAAGCGATCGCCCTCAAGATCAAGGCAGATCTCATGATCGAACTCGAAAAGGCGATCAAGAAAGCCAGGCTAAGCCAAGTAAAGGCGGCTAAGTTGCTGAGCATCGCTCGGCCGCGGTGGAATCGGATGATGAATGGGCGATATGAGGGAGTCACAATAGACAAGATGGTCGATATGATCGGCCGCACAGGTCGGACGGTGACTGTACGGGTTAAGCGTTGCCAATCCAGGCGAGTAGCAGCACGCGCATAGCTACCATCATGATGACCACCACCACACCATCATGATGGCGGCGGGGTAGTGGCTCCCACCACAATTCCCGGCTCGCGATACTCCCAACCACCCATTCGCGCAATACGTTGGGCTCGTTCCAGCACCTTTTCATTGCGGCGCAACTGAGCTTCGGTATCCACCTGTCGCTCGCGCGCAGAAATGGAAGACGAGATGACAAAATAAATGAAGAAGCAATAAAACCCGATCGAGAACGCAAACGTCACCGAGGGAACGACAGGGTCGGGAAGCAGCAAGGCCGCGCCCATTGCGCCTGTGGTCGAACAGAATAGAAGAAGATGGAGATGAACACGATTACTCAGTGTTGCACTCCCGGCAGCCAACTGAACGAAGGTCTGCAGCGCAACGACAAAACTCAAATTCTGGGTGTAATTGTGCACGGTGGACCAGATGATGCCGAACATCAGCACCACGATCCAAGTTAGCTCTATATGCTGATCACTTACCCTGGGAAGGAAGGTACAGATCGCAACCAAAAAAAACCCAGAGACAAGAATACCCAACAATGCCCAATCCAAGACCACGCGGGTCTGGTATCTCGTTTCGACCACGGCGCCAACCAAAAAAGCGACGGCAGCGACCAATCCGAGGATTCGATAAAGCATCCTCGGCGTGTCGAACAGATTTTCCAGGCGCAAGGTCGATTGCGTCATCAACGAACCCTCGTGTCTACCCATTCAGCCTAGAAGAAAACCCGGGGACTGGCCGGTAGTGGCGCGTGAACGCAACTTCACCGGGAGCAGGTCAGCTCAGCCACGATAGCTGGCTGGTCGTTGGACCGGGGACCTCGAAGTTGAAAAAGAGGGCGGCATTCAAACCCAGCTGCCCCTGCAAACTGTCACTGGTGTTAAACCCTCGTTCAACTGATACTGATCTACTGCGACGAAGATTGTCGTTGGTTGCAAATAGGAAATACTAAAGTGCTGTTCCAGAAAATGTCGATGTATAGGAATCAAGGTGATTTGCGCTAATTGATGAATTTGTGCGCAGGACTGCGGCGGGCAACGCGACCTTATGGACATTGAAATCGATCATGGCATCCTCCTTTAATACATGGCTCCTGTTGGTTTGACCTGCATCAATCGCAGAATCCACACCAACGCAGATTCCCACCCGAGCAGAATCCATGCCAAGAAGTTACGATACGAGGGCACCTGATTCGGTGAACCAGGAATGTCATTGGAATCGGTAAGTTGTGTTATTGGAATTGATAGGTGTCGGTTAGCGAAATACTATCGCGGATTCAGAGACGGTCGGCGCCGCGTATTTAGCGTACGCCGTTTCGTAGACTGGTCACGAGCCGACTACCTGCGACCTTAACGCTGCAAACAAGTGATTCAGCGTGTTCGCTCTGGAGCGACTCGGAAATCAGAGAAAGCAGACACAGATCAACTCACCGACCCGTTTGCTCCAAAGGCGAGATCGGACACAGCGCAACACTACACGGCCGAATACATTTCCGGGTCGATTGTCGCGACTGGTGGGTCATCCATTTCTTACGGTAAACCCTGTCTCGAAACCGGAGTCTCGCCAAAGCAACCACGTGAGAAACGGGTAAAATGTCATCATGGAGGCAACGAGCCACTCCGAGATGTTCTCGATTTCTTTATCATCCTCAATCACTTTGTCCGTCGCTGCCATGATCAGGCCACCAATTAGGATCACTACACACATGGCGACCTTGAGACGGGTAATGCTAACAGCCAACGTTCCTTGTGGGGCCAGCGCGCTTATCCGAGAGGCAAGTAGTGCTTGCGCCAGGTACATGAACCCGAAATAGAACGTAGTACCGTAGTGGCGCAGGAGCCGATACACATCACCCTCCGAGCCAAGAAACACGATGTAGGGAATCAGCGCCAGGCTGGACAACAGGCCGAGCCACAACATCGCCGAATTCTGCCACCTGGCCGTGTCACCCATCGCCGCCAACCAGTCGTAACAGAGCTTCCAGTAAATCATGGTGAAGGCTGCCACCGGCAACATGGTGGCTTTGAAGATGAAAAATCCCGGTGGATGTCGACCTACACTGCTGATACTCGTACAACCGTCGAGATGCGGGAAGCAGGAAGGAATCTCCCCGGCCTGTGCCGATAAAAAATACGCTGTCATGATGCCAACCCAAGGCACCAACCAGAGGATCAACGCGGTAATTTGCAGATTAGGCATTTGGGGTTAAGGTAAAATTTTGGGGTAACCATAGCAGATAGAAGACCCCCAGGACCGCTGTTGCAACTGCCACGTGCCACGCCAAAGTCGTCAGCTACGATATTGAACCATTTGAGGGTATTTGGTCTAGTCCTCGAAGAGCAGTGGAGTTCGACTGATAATGCGATTCTTACTTGTCCTTTTGCTGTTGGCTGGTTGCGGCTTAAGTGTCACAGCCATAGCCCAGCCGTGCACAGTGTTGAACGAGTACGAAGCCCGCGTGCTCAGAACGATCGCCATCGAGATCGAACTGAAGAAACTAACGCCGGTGGAGGGAACGTTCACCGTGCGCGACATTCGCATCGTCAGGCAGAAGATATTCCCCACGGAGAGTCATCTGCTCGCCGAGCAAGCCAACCGCTTCCACGCCCGAACTAAAGAGGGGGTGTTACGGGCCGCCTTACCGTTCGAAAAGGGCCAGCTGATCAGTCAGTCCATCCTGAACGAAGCCGAACGCATCTTACGAGCCAAACCGTATCTGTTCGATGCCCGCGTCTTCGTTCGCCAGGTTTGCGATGGACAAGCTGATGTCGATGTCGTGGTGCGAGATGTCTGGACGTTAACCCCCCATTTGGATTTTAACAGGGCGGGGGGCGACAACGCATTCGCCGTTGGCCTGAGCGATGTGAATTTATTGGGCACCGGTAGGGATGTCGAACTGACATACGATGCTGGGAATGAGCGCAAAGGAATCAACTTCGTTGTCCGTGATCCAAATATTTTCGGCACCCGCTGGACAACCCGGGTAACGTATTCAGACAACGATGACGGACATCGTTACGGAGTGAATGTCTCACTCCCCTTCTACGCGTTGGACAGTCGATTCTCGACGGGCTTCCTTGCAAACGAGTTCCACCGCGTCGAGGGATTGTATCTGCTCAACGAGAAACTGTGGGAGATCGAAGCAGATACAGAGTCGGTGCGGACATTCATAGGTTTCTCAAAGGGCCGCTCGGCACGCTGGGTCGATCGACTATTGGTTGGAACGGCCTATCAACATGACGAGTTCGAATATCCCGCTGGCTTTCCTGATCCGGGCGTGCCCGAGCGCAGGTTCGTGTATCCGTACGTCGCCTGGCAGCGGGTCGAAGACAAGTTCGTGAATCGAAGCAACCTGAATCGTATCGGGCGAACCGAAGACATAAGCCTCGGCATTAGAAGTTATCTCGAGGTTGGGTGGTCACCCCAATCTTTCGGCGGTAACGGCGACTACCTATTGGGCAGGATTTCGCTGGGTGGAACCTGGTATCTGACCGACAAGCAACTACTGAACGTGGGGTTGGAGTTCAATGGTCGCTATGAGCTCGATAAAAAATTTACCGAGGAAGCGGTACTAACGGTGGACACTACCTATCATTGGCAACATCATGATCGGTGGGTTTTTTTCGTGCGGGGAAGCTACACGCAGACACGCAATCTGCCCGCCCATAGGCAACTCAGGCTCGGTGGTGATACCGGCATGCGGGGGTACCCGAGCCGCTATCAGATTGGCGACCGAAGGTATCTGCTCAGGTTGGAAGAACGT
This sequence comes from Pseudomonadota bacterium, assembly GCA_022571865.1. GTDB lineage: Bacteria > Pseudomonadota > Gammaproteobacteria > Pseudomonadales > Azotimanducaceae > SMWK01. The sequence goes on along the minus strand of JACZXA010000244.1, from coordinate 1,806 downwards.
TACTTCACAGACCTGCAACCCTTTGGCTTATTCCGGGTAGGTTGGGTGGTTTTCTTCGATGCAGGCAAGGCGCGCTATCGAGACGCGGCGCCCGCATGGGTACCAGAAGCTTCCGGCGACCATTTCGATACCCTCCTCGATTTCGGTGTCGGGCTGCGGCTGGAATCGATCCGCACACGGCGCGACCGGGTGATTCATTTGGATATAGCCAAGCCACTCGTCGATGGTCCGGGAGTGAATTCATTCGAGGTGACCGTTACCGCAAAGCGATCGTTTTAAGAAGCGGCGCCAATCGGTTCCTTCATCTTGAGTAAATTTTCAGGTAAATGACGCAACTGCACGGGTCGCAAATTTTCATCCATCGTCTCAGATTCAGTGTCACTCCAAACTCGCAATAGCCATCGTTTACGGTAGTCTGTGCTTTTCGCTATCTGAGAAACGCATATGTTCAGTCACATCATGGTCGGTGCCAACAACGTTGAAGAGGCCAAGAAGTTCTACGATGCCGCGCTGGGCGCGCTCGGCGTCGAGCCGGGCGTCATGGACCCGAAAGGCCGCTGCTTCTATCGCACGCCGACAGGCGTCTTCGCGATCACCCCGCCGATAAATGCCGAACCCGCCACTCACGGCAATGGCAGCACGATCGGCTTTGCTGCGAAAGATCCAGCTGCGGCAGACGCCTGGCATGCGGCTGGCATCGCCAATGGCGGCACGGCGTGTGAAGACCCACCTGGCGTGCGCGATGGCGGCGCAACCAAACTCTACCTGGCGTACCTAAAAGATCCATCAGGCAACAAGATCTGCGCACTGCACAGGATGAGCTGAGCTTCTGGACACATGGACAACGAGCCTTCGACAAATTTATCTTTTCTCGTGTTCGGTGCATGTGCGAGGCCAGATCCAGGCAGTCAATAGCGGTCAGAACGCTAGACTATGGTTCGCTGCCACGGGATGAGCTCTTACCCTTCCTATCCGCTGTTTTTAAACTAAGGGTGTGCCGGACATGCTTGATTTGGCATCTCTAGAAGCGAACGGTTATCTGCTGATTCCTGGGTTTTAAAAAGGATTTGGCTCCGCCTGCTGGGCTCGAACCAGCGACCCGCTGATTAACAGTCAGCAGTGATCCCAGCAAATTCAACGATAACAAGCATTGCCTCCTTTAAGATATACCCCAAGGTACACCAATAGCAGTGGACGGGATTGAACCCCGTAACTGAGTATGCTGGCGTACGTAACCCGTTGATTCTATTAGGCCTCTTTACTCAGGCATACGCACCCATACGTTGAAACGTGCCCAAAACGTGCCCGCGAGCGCCGTAATGGTTGCCGATACCAAGCTCGCACGTAAGGCAACAGACTCAAACTCTGGTATGGGCAACCATGTGAGAGTTCGAGTCTCTCCCCAGGCACCAGTCAGAATGCAGCTCTCAAGAAATCACCCTTTTAGAGATTATCGGTAGACCGGCATCAGTAGACCGACCGGTAGACTTCAGGAGGCGAAATCGCAGCGATAATCCGAACATCAGAATTTGCGCCCGCCGGTGAGCTTCGGAGGTTCCGAAGTCGCTAACAAGCGCAATAAGCGCGGCCTGCACCGGAGGCAAACCCGGAACAGACCGCTAACCACAACTCACCACTTGGAGGTGAATAATGGCTAACGACAATTCTACGGGCGCACCGAATGCGGGACAATATGTGCCATCGATGAACATGAGAGCCGTTGTGGCAGCCGACATCCGTGCGATTTTCAATGCACCAGACCAGGAGGAAGCCGAACATTTACTCTCGAAGTTCCTGGTCCGTTAT
>JACZXA010000243.1 GCA_022571865.1 Pseudomonadota bacterium | reverse complement strand
CGCGGGTCCCGTCCCATTGGGACGGGCGCGTGCATCGACAGCACGTCGAGCACCCGGAAGGAGCACGCCCTGCGTTTTTGCTGCTATCGGCGACCGCAGTAGTTTGTTCATGAATAATCCAGGCTAGTCCGGATATTGCACGAGTACGGCGCATATGATGGTTAACATTTTGAAATTATTGGAAATTTTCACTATTTCGAATGTGTTCGAAGTGTCGTTTGCGCCTCCGCAATTTTTGGCTGGATCTCGCGGCCGCCAAGACGCCAGATGTTCAGCGCGTTCGCTATGCGAAGCCTCAATTCCGTCGCTACGGCTCCGCTTTCGGTCACCAGCCGTCATGACGACCACGATCTCTCACCCAAAAACCTGCGTCCTCGTGCAGTATCCGGGCTAGTTGATTACGCCAGCTTCCCGCAGCTCGGCGATCTCTTTCGCGGTTCGGCCGAGTTCATTGAGGAGTTCCACCGTGTGTTCGCCGAGTTCGGGCGAAGGCCGATGTAAACCCGCTGGCGTCCCATGAAATTGACCGGTTGGGCGCGGTTGGCGCATCGCGCCGCCCGTGGGATGTTCGAACTCGACGAGTGCTCCCATGGCTCGAATCTGCGGGTCTTCGATTACCCGTTCGCGGGAGTTGATGAGGGAGTAGGGTACGTCCTGGGCCTCGAGCCGGGCGCAGATATCATCGGTTGAAAATTCTGCATAGGCATCGTCGAGCAGTTGTTGCAGAAGTTCGGTATTAGCGATGCGTAATTCCATCGTGTTGAAGCGTTCGTCGTCCCATAGATTGTCTAGTTTCAGCGCGCGAAAGGTACCTTCCCACTCGGCCGCTTTTACCGGCATGACCGCGACGTAGCCGTCCCGGGTCTGCCGTACGAACCGGCGGTGATCGAGGAACGGTATTTTCTCGACGTCGTCGCCCACGAGCCCAAAATTGCTCATCGCATCGGGCCAGAGGAAAAACAGACTCGCATCCAGCATGGTAAGTTCCACCCGTTGGCCCACGCCGGTCTTTTCGCGAGCGAAAAGGGCTGCGGAAATGATCTGGGCCGCGTGTAACGAGGTGATTTTGTCGCAGATCAGCGTATTGATCATTTGCGGCCGGTCGGTATCGGGATCCGATTGTAAAGCCGCCATGCCGGACACACCTTGAATGACGGCGTCGTAGACGCGCCGGTTTGCATACGGTCCCTCGCTGCCGACCCCGTTGATGGATGTGTAGATCAGCCGTGGATTGAGAGTTTTTACGGTTTCGTAATCCAGACCGAGACGCGTCATGACCCCGGGCCGGAAGTTTTCCACCAGCACGTCCGCGGTTTCGATCAGATCGAGTAAAACGCCACGGCCTTCTTGACTCCGCGCATCAATGACGATGGAGCGTTTGTTGCGATTCATCATGGCAAAGCTTGCCGAGGTTCGGTTGCGGCGTGGTCTGCCCCGCCGCATCAGGTCTCCTTCGGCAGACTCGACCTTGATGACATCTGCGCCCTGATCGCCGAGGATTGCCGTGGCGATGGGCCCAGAGTAAATCGTCGTGAAATCGATGATCCTAACCCCTGTCAAGGGACCTGTTGACATGATTGATCTCCCAAACTGTTTCTCAACGACTCGCCATGATAGTCCACGAAAAAGACGTCGGGCTATCTTTGCTCAGAGCGAGTTACCCAGCGATTCAACCTTCCGTGTAGAAACCACAGTGCGCCGCTCAGAACGATCACCAGCATGAGCCAGCGCATGGTGGCAGCCAGCAATAACAAATCAAGTGGCGGTAACTGAAACCGGAATTCCCAGAGCGTGGCCAGGCGCTCTGTCAACCAGTGCCAGCTGCTATGCGCGATCAACGCTGAGAGGACGATGATGCCGATTCGCTCAGCCGGCAGGTATCTGAACAACAGCCATAGGAGTGGCAAGGTGATGCCGAGCACTCCCAGCTGTCCGAGTTCGATGCCAATGTTGAAAGCTAACAGTGACGTGACACTATGAGTTCCAGCAAACTGCAACGATTCACGCAGCAAAAAAGCAAAACCGAACCCGTGTACAAGTCCGAAGACAAAGGTGATCAGCCATCGCCGTTGTAGTTTGGCGCCCAGGATGTTTTCCAGTGCCATGTAAACGATCGACAATGCGATCAATACTTCAACCAACGGCGGGAACCACAACGCACCCGGAGTCGTATCCAGTCCGATTGCGATCAAAGTGATCGAGTGTGCAACGGCGAAGGAAGATATCAGCGCAACGAGTTCACGAACTCGTCGAAATGGAATGACCAGGCAGAAGAGAAACAGCAGATGATGCACGCCTGCCAGCAGGCGCTCGAAGCCGAGGCGTACGAAGCTGGTTGCCACCTGGTGCCAGCGGGGATCCAGCCGAACCAGACCTGGATTATCCTGGAACTGGAAAACCCGTTCGGAGCCTGTCGGCGTCACGAAGTGCAGTACCGTGGTCGTTCGGATCCCGAGGTGAGCCAGCGCAGGCTCGATTGAAAACCTGGATTGTTGATCTCCAATCGGATACTCGAAAAACACATCAAGCATAGCCTGCTGCCAGTAGAGTTCGGTGTCGCCGGGAAGTACTGCTCCGGTGATGTGGGCAAGGGCCGTATCATAGTTCGCGAACGACTGGTTCGAAGGTAACGAAACCCGGACCGCGTTCAACCGTGCTTCGTCGAGCAGTACGTCTTCTTCGTAGAGTCTGATGTCCTGTGCAATCCACAACATCGCAGCATCCCGAAGATCCTGTTCTGCTTGCGCTATGTTCAGATACCCAGGGCCACGGAGAGGAAATTCGATGTCTCGCATCGCTTCAAGGGGTACTCGAACCAGGAATGAGAGATTTTGTCCCTCCGGTTTGACGAATAGTTGAATTGCAACGTCGTTGGGAACTTCGTGAGCAAAAAGCAATCCGCTCTGGATCAAAAAAAACATCGCAAGTAACACCGCAGTCGGTCTTGGGACGAAAGAGTTCACGGTAGAGGATCAACCTCACAGCGATGAAAAAACCGGTAGCTAGTATACTAACGCTCAAATCGACTGATAACTCGAGCGCGGTTGCACAAGCCGCGCAACAATCGAAGGGGGATTCATGCACAGACGAAAACTATTGGTTGGTGTCGCACTGGCCGGCGTCCTGGTGGTGTTAGGTTACGGACAGGCTGCGCTTCAGAACGCCGCCGTGGCAGAAGGGGTTCAGGCTCCGGTTTTTGAAGTAGACCCGCTCTGGCCGAAACCTCTGCCGAATCATTGGGTGCTCGGTTCCGCGATCGGCGTCGGAGTCGATTCGCGAGACCATGTATTCGTCATACATCGGCGCAACTCCTTCAACCAGCGCACCGAAACAGGGGCGGCTGCGGATCCGCCGACAAGCGACTGTTGTATCCCGGCGCCCAACATCCTCGAGTTCGATCCTCTCGGCAATCTCGTTGGCCATTGGGGAGGGCCAGGTGATGGATACGATTGGCCGTCCTCCAATCACGGGCTGACCATCGACCACAAAGACAACTTGTGGATTGGTGGAAATGGCCGCGGTGATGCTCATGTGCTCAAGTTCACGCGAGATGGCAAATTCCTCATGCAGATTGGCAAACCGGGCCAGCCGGTCGACAGCAACAGCACGGATCATTTCGGACGAGTTGCCAAGATATCGTTTGACGCCAGTGCCAACGAAGCCTATCTGGCGGACGGTTACGCAAACAAACGCGTGGTAGTAATAGATGCGGACAGCGGTGAGTTCAAACGCTACTGGGGCGCATACGGTAACAAGCCGGACGACACCAGCCTGGGGCGGTACGATCCCGACCAACCGCGTGCACAACAATTTCGAAATCCCGTGCACTGTGCCGAACCTTCGAACGACGGGTTGGTGTACGTTTGTGACAGGGTCAATGACAGAATTCAGGTATTCAAGACCGATGGCACCTACGTCGATGAAGTTCTCATCGCACCCCAAACTCTGGGCGACGGCTCCACCTGGGATATCGCTTTTTCCAGGGACCCGGAACAGACCTACCTGTACTTGGCCGATGGCAAGAACATGAAGGTTTACATCATGGACCGAAAAGGTCTTGAAATCCTGACCAGCTTCGGGGGTGGCGGGCGGCAACCGGGCCAGTTTTTTGCGGTTCACAGCATTGCGACGGACTCCAAAGGCAACATCTTCACTACCGAAACCTATGAAGGAAAAAGAGTCCAGAAATTCGTCTACAAGGGACTGGGCACCGTGACTGCCAGAGACCAGGGACCGCCCTGGCCGAAGTAGGGTTCCACAGGTCTCGAACCTTTCACGGATCAGGTGGGCGTTATCCCGAAAAGGCGTTGCAGTATTAAAATCACTGACATGCCCGTGAACACGGCCAGACTGAGCCAGCTGAACCAGGTGGCAAATGTCGAGGGATAGAAAAGCGCATCGTCTTTGCGAATAATCGTTCGACAATAGTAGAGATTCAGGAAGAAGATGACCGGCGCTACGAAATAGGCGAGCGCAGACGCGATGAGTACGAGGTAAACGGGCCGTGGTACGCCGGCAATGATTGCTACCGAGGCAAATAGCGAAAAGAACATGCTGGCCCGGTAGATGTTGTACTCCGAATACCAGGTCTTGAGCTGACGCGAATCGAGTTCCTCGCCCGGCACCCGTGGCAATTCCGCCGTTTTCCGGAACAGGTTCCTGCAGCACGCTCCCACCACGCGCGGCCAGCCATCGAAATAATTGAATGCGGTGGAGTAGGTTGCCGCCAACGCGCCAACCAGAAACACCACCATCAGGTTCGGTCCGACGCTATCCGTGAATATTCTGGCGATTTCCCCCATGACCGCGTTTCCGCTAACGTCGCTGGGATAAAGCCACACCGCGGCAAGCACCAGGAATATGGTCGCGAGAATAAAGGAAATAACGTGGCCAATTCTGAAATCGAGCAGTCCGATTCGAAACCAGCGCCGACAATATTCTCGAGCGTGCTCCGGTAACCGCGAGATATCTACCGTCAGATCTTGTTTCGATCCATTGAAAGCATCGAATTTTGCGACTAACCCCTGTGCTTCCATCTCACTGCGCAGCCGGCCCATGCCGACTTGTTTGGCCTTACCCCATTCCGACGCCTGCAGGGAAACGTCGATACCCGTAGGCAGCAGACCCAGAAACGATGCGATGATCAGCCACGATCCTTCCGGCGTTTCCAGCTTGAAAAAGTGTACAAACTCGGCTATGGGTGCCGGTTCCACGGCAAAGACGGCAAACGTGCACAGGATGAGTATTCCAGCCGCAATCTTGGTGACAAGTTCGACCACTGCGTAGCGGCCTCGCAAAATAACAGCAACAGACACGATGCCGAGCACGAAACCATATATAGCCAGTTCTTTGTCGTCATCGAACCCCGGTATGTCCACGCCCAGGTACATGCGAAAAAAATAGAAGACCACGGCGGCGGCAGCGATCAGCCTGCCGGCCTGGCCGACCGCCGACTGAATGATCGTCGTAACCAGCACATACCAGACCGGGATTTTTTTCCAGGCAGTGGCGTAAGCATCCAGCATGCTGCGTCCGGTGGCATGGGTAAATCGGATGGCCATCTCAAAGCCGTAATATTTGAATATGTACGCGATCGGTAAACACCAGAGCAAAGCGTACCCGTATCTTCCTCCCGCAACCGGCGCCGTCACGAGATGGCTCGTACCGATACCCGTCATCATCAGCATCATGCCGGGGCCAAAATTGCGCAGGAGGCTGCCTGGCGTCATGCTCGGCAGTTCGAGTGTTGCGAAGTTGTTCGAGCCGGTTTTATCGGGTGACTGCTGGTCCATCGTTACTCCTCGTGGAAATCCAGCTGGCTGGCCGGTGCCAGCAAATCAAGAAAGGGGGGTATCGGACGTTAGACCTGCACCACGTCGATGATCCCTTCGTTCAGCGAACCCGAGCGGAACCCACGAAGATCCATCGCGACAAACTTGTAGCCACACGCCTTGATCGCTGTTTCTATCTGTGAGCCTAATTCGATCGCCTTGTCGAATTCGACCGGTAGCAATTCCAGGCGTGCGATCTCGCCGTGATGGCGAACGCGAAATTGAGTAAAGCCAAGATTCGAAAGCGCGTTTTCCGCCTGCTCGACCTGGGCGAGCAGTTGCTCGTTGATGGCAGTGCCATAGGGAAATCGACTCGACAAACACGCGGCCTGAGGTTTCTGTGCGTTTTCGAGTTGGAGGTGGTCGGCGAGTTGCCTGATATCGTGTTTGGTGAAGCCCGCGTCCACGAGGGGTGATTTGACGCCGTGATCGTCAGCGGCGACGAGTCCGGGTCGGTGGTCGCCCAGATCGTCGCAGTTGGTGCCGTTGAGTATCTCGCTG
>JACZXA010000053.1 GCA_022571865.1 Pseudomonadota bacterium | reverse complement strand
TGTACGGGTATCAGGCGCTCGCCGGCCTCGCTCTTGACCCGCTTGCCGTCGCCATCGGCCCGCACGAGGATCACGTCCACGCCGTCACCACCAGACCAGTCCATGACGGACGTCCGAAAACTGCCCTGATGTCGGTCCCATCCCTCCTCTGCACCCAGCGCCTGACAGCGGGCAATTTTTTCACTGCTGCCTGCCGTAACGAAACAGGGGTTGTGGGTTGTTTTGCAAAGCTGGATCGCCGCAGTTCCAACCCCACTTGCACCGGCATGTAATAACACCCGCTCCCCGGTTTTGAGTCCCGCCTCCATATAGAGATTCAGGTACGCAGTGGCGAATACTTCCGGAATCGCAGCCGCTTCCAGCATCGTCAACCCTTCGGGAATGGGTAACACCTGTCCCGCCGGAACGACAACTTGTTCCGCGTATCCACCACCGGCAAGTAAAGCACATACCGAGTCACCCGTGGCAACGCGAGTCACCCCCTCGCCCACTTCGAGCACCTCACCGGCACACTCCAAACCCAATATGGGACTCGCGCCGGGTGGCGGGGGATAGGCACCCTGACGCTGCATCAGATCTGCACGATTAACCGCCGTAGCGTGCACCTTGATGCGAACCTCGCCGACACCCAGTTCGGGTTCCGGAACGTCCTGCCAGATCAGATTTTTGTCTTCAACAACGATTGCTTTCATCACCATGACATCCGCATCTTGACCCCCTGGTCATGTAGGTATTGCTTCAGCTCACTCACGGTGTAATCACCGTAGTGGACCATGGACGCGACAAGAGCAGCATCCGCCTTGCCGGTCGTCAGCACATCGTAAAGGTGCTCGGGTTTGCCGGCACCACCCGATGCAATGACAGGAATACGCACGGCCTGTGCAAGCAGGGCGGTGAGCGTCAGCTCATAGCCGTCACGGGTGCCGTCTGCGTCTATTGAATTGATGACGAGCTCACCTGCCCCGAGCTTCTCCCCTTTCAGGGCCCATTCCAGTGCGTCGATGCCCATGGGCGTGCGTCCGCCGTTTATCACAATCTCGTAGCCGGAAGGGAATTCTTTGTTTCGTTCGACTCGACGAATGTCCATGGACAATACGATGTTCTGATCACCAATGGCTTCTGCACATTCGCTGATGAGCGCAGGACGCTGCACCGCGGCGGAATTGACATTGATCTTCTCAGCCCCGGCAAGTCTCAGATCGGTGGCATCGGCAACCGAGCGAACCCCGCCACCGACCGACAGAGGAATGAAAACCTGCTCGGCAACTTTTTCTACCACATCCAGCATGATGTTGCGTTTGTCGCTCGAGGCCGTGATGTCATAGAACACCAACTCGTCGAGTCCATCCTCGTAGTATTCGCGCGCTTTTTCCACCGGATCGCCGATATCTCTGGTGTCTATGAATTTGACGCTCTTGGCTAGCTTGCCATCGCGCACATCCAGACACGCGATCAAACGTTTACTCAACATCTGCCATCCCAGTCTTTGAATTTCGCCAGTAGTCGAAGGCCCACCCGACCACTCTTCTCCGGATGAAACTGAGTGGCAAAATAGTTTCCTCGTGCTATCGCACTCGCGAATTCAGACTCATATTCCGTCACTGCGTAAACGTCTGCCTGATCCTGCGGCTGTGGAAAGTAACCGTGGACAAAATAGAACTCATCTCCTGCTTCTATGCCTTCCAACAACGGATGGGGTTTGAGCACACGCACTTCGTTCCAGCCCATATGCGGGATTTTGAGCTCAGGATTATCGAAGCGAAAACGACGCACGTCACCGGGAATGAAACCCAGGGTACGTTGATTATTCTCTTCGGAGCGATCCAGGGAAATCTGCAGACCCAGACAGATTCCAAGCACCGGGCGACCGGAGTCGATCACGGTCTTCAAGGCGACATCCATCCCTCGGCGGCACAAGCTTCTCATCGCGCTGCCGGCCGCGCCCACCCCGGGAAAGATGACTCGGTCTGCCTGCTTGACGCGCTCGGGATCGGCGGTGATTTCCGCCTCGAGCCCTATTTCCGCGCACGCACGCTGGACGCTGCGCAGATTTCCTGCGTCGTAGTCGATAATGACGGCCAAGGTTTCACCCATGACAACTCGAGGGAGCGCGGATACTATCTCATCATCTGGGAACAAAAAAGCCTCATCGATTAGTCCTCGAAGCGCTTAGGTACACAACCAAATGACCGGGAACCACAACAAGGAGAAGCTGTGTCGCGCGGGATTCTGCTGGTTAATCTCGGCACCCCAAAATCTCCCGAAGTAGCGGACGTACGCCGTTATCTGAATCAGTTTCTCATGGATCCCTACGTGTTGGACGTACCGTGGATGCTGCGGCGACTCATCGTTTCCTGCATCATTCTGCCATTTAGACCCGCACGCAGTGCCACGGCCTACGCCAGTATCTGGGAGCCTGATGGATCACCTCTACTCCTGCACAGCAACGCTCTGGAAACTTCGATGGCAGGTCATTTCCCCATGCCGTGTGCCCTCGCAATGCGCTATGGCGAACCCAGCATCGAAAACAAGCTCAACGAGCTTCTTAAGCTGGGTGTTCGAGATCTGCTTCTCGTGCCCCTTTATCCGCAGCACGCACAATCCACCCGCACAACTTCCATCGAAGCAGTCCAGAAAATACTGTCCAACAACAAGGTCGACATGAACGTTCGGGTGTTGGCACCCTTCTTCGACCGGCCCGGCTACATAAATTCCCTGGCTGGGATTATCCATGAACATCTGACCAGCCAATGGGATCATCTGTTGTTGAGTTACCACGGATTGCCTGAACGGCACGTCACCCGGGCCGACCCGACCGGCAGTCACTGTCTGCAATCGAACGACTGCTGTACGACTCCATCGAAGGCCCATGAGAGCTGCTATCGCCACCAGTGCTATCGTACCTCGCAGTTATTGGCCGAACGCCTGCAGATAGCTGACGAACGATATTCAGTGAGCTTCCAATCGAGACTTGGGCGACTACCGTGGTTGACTCCTTATACCGACGAGGTGCTGCAGCAACTGCCAGGCCGAGGCGTCAAACGCCTCGTCGTTACCTGTCCCGCTTTCGTTGTCGACAACCTGGAGACGTTGGAAGAAATCGGCATCCGGGGCAGAAAAATCTTTCTGGCAGCCGGCGGCCAGGAACTCAACCTGGTGCCCTGTCTCAACGACGACGCTGATTGGGTCAAGGCGCTCGTCCATTGGTGCCGAGAATCCTTCGCGGAACGCTAGTACCGAAAAGGGTCAGGTTAACGAGGGAAGATAATCAGGTGCCAGACACCCCTCCCCCCCGACATTAAATTGGCTCCTTTCCAGCCAACTCCGCCACAGCGCGATAGAAGCTCTGTATCAACGGCTGTGAGAACATCGACTTGCGCGCGACGAAACGCACCGGACGATTGAGCCCGACACCCTTCAACGAAATCAGCTTGTTTTTCGGGATGCCGAGGGTGGCGGCAACTCCCGCGGGCACCAGACCATGACCAAAACCCGCCAATGCCATCTGCGCCACCGAGAAAAACGACTCGAGCGACACCTCGCGCTGCAAATGCAGCCGTTTGAGATCGTCCTCGATCGAACGCCAGGCACCCGAACGCGATTCGATGGTAATCACCTGAAGTTCATCCCCTATCTCGTAGTCGATCGCCTCGAGTGCCGACGGAACGATGACCATGGGTTCGAGTCGTACCACCTCGCTCTGTAAATCCGCGTCCGCATCCGAAAATCCCGTGCAGAGGCCCACCATGTACTCGCCCGAACGGATACGGTCCAGAACCACTGGCGAACGTTGGGCATGAAACGTCATTTCCAACGCCGGCATCTGCTCCCGGACCTGGGCGAACAACCGTGGACCCCAACTGGCCAGAATCGCATCGGAAACGCCGAGGATGATCTTGCCCTTGCGCAACGCGTTGTCTTCGAGAAACACGCCGCGCAACTCCGAGATCAATGGAGTGACCTTCTCCACCAGTCGGGTTCCGTGGTGAGTGAGCACCACACGCCGGCCATGGCGTTCGATGAGCGCTCGGTCGTAATATCGTTCCAACGTTGCAATCCGCTTGCTGACCGCCGACTGAGAGATCTTCAGAACCGTGCCCGCCTCCATCATGGTGCCGGTCTTGGACAGGGTCACCAGCGTTTCCAGATTTTCGATCATGAAGTTCTTCTTTCCATTTTGGCGACGATCATATTCCTTATATTCGCTTTTTTCATGTAATCAAACAGTGCTCAAATTGTTGTTCGACCCTTGATCCACCGGAACCGAATGATATTGAATCTCGTCCTCCTGCTCAGCGTTCTCGGCACCAGCATCCTGTCGGGCATTCTCGGTATGGCGGGCGGGATGATTCTGATGGCTATTCTGGTTTCGACGGTTTCCGTCGCGGCCGCCATGATGATTCACGGCGCTGTTCAGGCAACGGCCAACGGTTCACGAGCCTGGTTCCTGCGCGGCCATATTCAATGGCAGATCCTCCCGCCTTACCTGCTTGGCGCGAGCTCCGTCCTCGGTCTTTTTACCGCGGTCACCCTGGTACCCGACCCGGTGCTCATTCTTATTCTGGTCGGCTCGTTCCCATGGCTTGCGCGGCTGAGTCCTTACCTTTCCGGGCTCGACATCAAGCGTGCGCCAACGGCTTTTGCCTGTGGGGGCGTCGTTACCGCGGCGCAACTTCTCGCAGGCGCTTCAGGACCCCTGCTTGACGTCTTCTATCTGAATACACCGCTCACTCGCCACCAGATCATCGCGAGCAAAGCCATCACCCAGACCATCGGCCATGTGCTGAAACTCGGCTATTACGGGCTCATCATCGGTGTGAACGAATCGATACCCGCCTGGTTCTACGGGATCGCGATGCTCACCGCCATATTCGGGTCGAGAATCGGCACCCGTTTGCTGGAGAAACTGAACGACGAATCGTTCAAGACCCTGAGCGGTCGGGTGATTCTCACCATCGCCACGGGTTGTATCGCCAAAGGAGTGTTGGATCTCGCCGGATTAACCGGTTGAGGGTTTGACCACAAACAACAGATCACCCGCATTCACCTGCTGGCCATTGGCCATATTGATGCGAGTGACCTCAAACTCCATCTCCGCATCGTACAGTTCTGTCTCGATGTTGAAATCCGCCAGCGACAACGGGGTGAATATCTTCATGGCTTCGAGTTGGCCCAACGTATCGTTGACGGAAATCTTGTCCCCGACCGCCACAAACTGCGGCTCGCCAGGCGTCGGTGTGGTATAAAAAATTGCGGTGGTCGGCGACAACACCTTGAGTTCATCGCTGTCTTCGATCTTGATGGCAGCCAGATCGATAGCTGCCAACTGTTCACCTGCCGCACGCTCTATCTCATCGATGAGACTCTTTGCGTCAATTCTCTGCAAAAACTCCGGAAGATAATTCGTATCGTAAGTACCCTCTATGTAAACCTCATCTTGTAAAACCCGTTTCAACAACGGAATGTTGGTACAGATTCCGGTGACCCGCACACGTTCAAGGTAAGCGAGCAATTTATTGATTGCCCGGCGACGACCCTTGGCGTGCACGATTACCTGAGCCAGCATGCTGTCGTAGTACGGAGAGACCAGCTTACCGGCACCCGCCGCCTCGATGACCTCCACGCCATCCTCGTGGGGGAATTCGAAGTCGACGATTTTCCCGGGGTGCGGCCGGAACACCAACTCACCGCTCGCCGACATCTGAACTTTTTCGGCCGTCACTCTTGCTTCAATCGAGTACCCGTCACTGGTCGGTGCGAGGTCCGCAATGGATTCACCTGAGGCAATTCGAAATTGCTGAGTGACGATGTCGATTCCCGATACCCATTCGGTCACCGGGTGCTCGACCTGCAGCCGGGTGTTCATTTCCATGAAGTAAATGTCGTTCGAATCGAGATCGTAAATGAACTCCACGGTTCCCGCGCCAACATAGTTCACCTCATCGGCAATAGCCGCCGTATATTCAAGCACCGCTTTTTCGAGGTGCTCGGGCAACGTCGTCGAGCCGGATTCCTCGAACACTTTCTGCTTGTCGCGTTGCACGCTGCAATCCCGCAGACCCAACACCTTGGTATTGCCATGCGTGTCGCGCAGAAGCTGCACCTCGATATGCCTCAGCGAGGTAATGTACTTCTCCAGGTACACGTCTCCGTTACCGAACGCACTGCGCGCTTCGGCGCGCACCCGATGGAACTGCTCGTGAAATTCGCTCGCAGTTTCCACTACTTGAATCCCCTTTCCACCACCACCGTGTACCGCTTTGATGAGTACCGGATAACCGATATCTTCAGCCACTTCGGCGGCTCGCCCTTCGTTGGTCAAAATGCCGTGACTGCCAGGGACCACAGGCACACCGAGGCGCAGGGCCGTATTGATGGCGTTGGACTTGTTACCCATCGTTTCCATGCTGGAAACGGGTGGGCCGATGAAGTTGATACCGTGGCTGCGGCAAAGCTCGGCAAACTGAGCGTTCTCCGAGAGGAAACCAATTCCGGGGTGCAGGGCGTCCACACCTTCATGTTCCGCCACACTCAACACACTCATGGCATTGAGATAACTTTCATCCGGCGTGTTGCCGCCGATACAGACGACACTGTCACGTTCCCACAACATGTCGACCGCAGCGGATTCCATGTCCGGGTCGGACTGAACCAGAACCACCTCGATGTTGTTCTTCTGCGCGATACGAATGAGTTTTGCCGCAGTACAACCGCGTGCGTGAATCAAAACGCGACGTACCGGTTTGATCAGATCGACATCGGTATGTTTGGGTCGGTGTGCAACCACAACCGGACGTTGTTGACTCAGCACACCCGACATCACCCGAAGCACCACGTCCGTTACCGACTCCTGCGGCAACGGAATCTCCGGATCGATGCGCCTGAGTTCGTCGTCGAGTTCATTCTGGAACGGATGTTTGACCAAGCCCTGCATCGCGCCCGGTACCTGTGACAGGTAGTTGGAAAGGATGCCGTTCAACGATAGGTTCGAAGGCACGAGGATCTGCCCCGCAAACGGCA
The DNA here is from genome assembly GCA_022571865.1 of Pseudomonadota bacterium. Taxonomy (GTDB): domain Bacteria; phylum Pseudomonadota; class Gammaproteobacteria; order Pseudomonadales; family Azotimanducaceae; genus SMWK01. The sequence goes on along the minus strand of JACZXA010000053.1, from coordinate 17,001 downwards.
TACTCGTTCCCGAAAAGTAGTAGGTCTGCACCAGAGGATGAGTAACAAAACTTGCTTGCGCGCCTCCCACACAATCGCCGTACCCGAACACGATCACCGGTAAATCATGATCTCGTACAAAGCGCGTAATACGATCGTTCACCGCAGCCATGGAAAAAAGCGCACCGGCGCCTTCCTTTGTTTGCATTCCTCCCGATGAAATGAAGCAGATAACCGGAAGATGCTGCTCGGCACATTCCACGAGCAGCTTGCAAAATTTCTCTGCACTTGCCATGTCGAAACAACCTGCCTGGAAGGCAACGTTCGAAACAACGACACCAACGGGCAATCCCCCTTTGTTGTCTTTGAAATTGGCGATTCCAGTAACGATCCCGCACGGAGGTATGTTCTTGGCCAGTGCGCTTTCTATAGCCAAACGAAAACCGGGGAAGTCGCAGGGATCCGTGCTCAACAAATCGCCGAACCGCTCTTCAAAGTCGGTGAAGTAGGTTTCAATGAAAGTCTCAAAACCAATATTGCTGCGATTCTTAATATCGCGCAGGACATTTTGAATCAGCAGGTCCCGGTAGGCGATGTTCAGCCGGTTCCAGAAATCCTTCTTACGCCCGATATTTTTTGGGGAAATTCGTCCGTTATAAGCTCTGCCTTCGCGCTCGGACTGTACAAACGAGAGCAGCAGGTTCTCAAACAGGTGAGTGACCACCACAAACAACGTATCGGACAAATGAGTGAAACTGATCTTCTTCCATTCTTCCACCGCCCTGAAAAACTCAAAGCCTTTGGGCATCTTTATGATACGCAGGTACCAGTCGATGAACTGCTCGCGCAAGCCGAGCGCAGAATCGCTGCCGGCTCGATCTTCACTTATCTCACCCAGCGTGATTCCCCTGGCAGCAAATTCGAACGGTGCTTCGATCAATTGACGAAGTGTGTTTTTGGATAGTGACTGCCCCGACTGGGCCTCTTCGGCGATAGAATCGAGGTTGACGATGATCTGATCGTAAACAGAATCGAAAAGCAGTAGATTTTCACATTCAGCGACGAAGTCACGACGCAGGTCATCACCGATGAGAACATCGAGCACGGTCATGTCACTCATCGGCACAGGTGAACCACCCATATCGGCCGCGTTGATGAAGTCACCATAACGATCGACGAGAATGGCACGATTGACGGCAACATCCGAAGCACCACCATTACTGAGTGCAAGAAACCGTCCGCCCTGATCTTCGATCACATCATTCAGCCGTCTACCCGTAATCACCAGATTCAGATCCGCGGTAAGTTGATTACTGAGAAAAACATCGGACTTCTCATCCACACCACCTTCGCGCAGCAGCTTTTTCCCCTCATGGGAAAAACCATCGCGCATCACCCCAAGCAACGTTGAATCTGCCCTGAGCGCTTGAATGAGACCCCGTGAATTGTTGAGATCGGAAATCCGCAATATCTGGCGGATATTCTGGTGATTGTTGAGAAATTCTTTCAGCGCACGCAGATTTCCTACCGCTTCCGCCTTCCAGCGATTAAACAGGAAAACGCCAACGCTGGAGATCAGATTAGAACGTGCTTCTTCGTAATTCTTCTTTGGTTCGCCAAACAACAATTGCGCAATCCGGCCACGTTCGTCATGCACAACCTGCTTCTTCTCGTTGTAATTTCGCCACGATTTCGACAACGCGTCGTCGTAGACCACTTTGTCGGGATCCTGCAACCACTTGAGAAACGTCTGGCGCCGTTCCAGTTCGGCGCGTTTGTCGAGTTCACCGGTGGGAAGCTCCTGATCTGACAAGCGTCCGTATTGTTGGGTGCTCGTGGCCTTAATCCGCTGACGCACCTTGAGATAACGCAGGTAGCGGTAAGCCACACCAAAAACGTTTAAATACTCCGTTGGGTTCCTAGTCAATTTCAGTGACGCACCAGCCTGCATGCGTTTGAGTTGCTCCGATGGATTCAAGAACCGTTGCAAACTCTGTCGATAGTGATCGAGAATGTATGGGTTTTCAGCGACAAATTCCTTGACACGTTCTTCGATACGCTGAACCGCGCCGACAATCGCAATCCGCAGATTTTCCAGCTTCTCGTCCGTTTCCCCGGGTACGTAATCGATAACGCCATCGATGTTGCCCTGTGTATGCAACTCATACGCCGACAAACCGACATATTTCGCACACTCCTGCCACGACAGATTCAGCCTGCGTGCAATACTGGCAAGCCCCTTGGGTTGAATAGTGCTGAACACACCGTCGCGTACCGAGAGAATCATGTTGCTTGCCGCAAAGGGGATCGCACCACCGGAGTAACCGAGACCAAAGATGATGCCCACGTTGGGTACGTCGACGTTGCTCATCTCGGTAATGAGCCGCGAAATGCTGTGAGCCTGGTTTTCCCGGTTGGCCTGCTCTTCTGCATCAGCCCCGGGCGTATCCATCAATGCAACGATGGGGATCGAGCGTTTGGCGTACTCCTGCAACCGGTCGGCGGCCAGCAGATGATGCTCGGGCATCCACATACCGTTTTTTACCGAACGATCGTGTGCGATGAAACCAACCGCCCTCGTTTCTCCGTAAAAATCCATATCCACGATCGCTGCGTAGAAGGGTCCTCGGGAAACTTCTTCCACCACCTGGCCGAGTTGAGCGATGACAACGGGGGCTGCGGTGCGACCCGGGTCTTCGGCCCGAACCACCACCTGCTCGATATAGGAATCTATATCCAGATTGCTCAGGAGTTCGCACTGGCGCTGAATCTCCGAGTCGGCCATGAGGCCCGGAAGCAGTTCTTCGCTCTCAGTACTGGGGAAAAGGGAGAAGTCTTGAGCTAAGCTCTCTGCGATGAGATACAGTCTATCTCCTTCAAGGAGCGTTTTATCCACGGCTGAAACAACGAGGGAACCTCTGATTGATTATCGTTTGCTCAGAGCTTCTCGCGGCTGTCAGTGCAGGGGGGTCAATCTTCGATTGACGCGTAGCTCCGCAGGTAATATCGAGTATATTGGCCAGGGCTGCAACGCAGCAGTGACAGACGCGAGAAGTTCCCACAGGGCGCGTCGTACGGGCGCTGAGCGGTCGATAGTTAATCAGAGGTTCCCTAGGTATAGAATTCGGCGGTACTGTAATCACTTGCCTCTGGATAATCAAACCTGCTCGCTAAGTTGAAGATTTTATTGAAGAAAATGATGATAACAAACTTATCCGTCCGGTACCGTACCCGGAACCTCGCAACACCTTCACTATCATGACCGCCTTGAATTGCGCAGTGCTCACGGTTTCAGATACCCGCACCGCGGCGGATGACACATCGGGTGACCTGCTCGTCGGTTTTATCGAAGAAGATGGCCACTCACTCATCGCGCGTGCAATCGTCACAGACGACATATATCGGATACGGGCGCAGATTTCCCAGTGGATCGCAGCGCCCGACATCACCGTCATCGTCTCCACGGGAGGCACAGGCTTTACTGGACGCGACAGTACGCCCGAGGCGCTGCTGCCGCTTTTCGACAAAACCATCGATGGGTTTGGAGAGCTTTTTCGACAGATCTCCTATGCAGAGATTGGCTCCTCGACGATTCAATCCCGTGCTGTGGCTGGCATCGCGAACGCGACGCTGATTTTCGCCTTGCCAGGATCTGGCAACGCCGTACGCACAGGTTGGGAAAAAATCCTCCGCAATCAGCTGGACGGCAACTTCAAGCCCTGCAACTTCGTGGAGTTGTTACCTCGGTTCCGGGAGTAAATGGGATCGGCTCAACTTCAGTGAGGAGAAGAAATCCGGCGACAAATAACGATCCTTCGCTACCGTCAAACTGATCTCCTGCCGTCCGAGACCAATTCAGATAGAATGCTGCGCTTTTGCTAGTACCCAGACAAAAGGTTTGCCATGGTAACTATGCTTGCGATCCAGGAACTCGAGCTCGACGCGAGCAAAGTCGACATATACGGCGGCGCCTGCGCCCAGCATCACCCCATCGGATCAACTGGCCCTCGGCTCATCGTCACGCTTGCCCTTGCGCTGGTTCGTCTCAATCTCAAACGCGGTGTGGCGGCTGCGTGCATCGGCGGCACAGAAGCGACTGCCGTCGCGTTGGCCCGGGGTTGAGTCATCTGGCAATGACCAGGCTCAGTGCCTACAATCTGCGCGCATTTTAAGGTGAGGTAGACGACCGACCGTGTCCAGGCTTCCAGTGATCGTAGGCTTTGGCGGGATTAACCCCGCTGGAAGGATCTCGTTTCATCACGCTTATCGACGTCTCGTCGTCGACGCGCTATCCGAAGCGGAAAAAACCCGGACTTATCAAAGCCTCGCATGCCTGATGAATCTTACCGGCGACCCGAACGACGCAACGGTTCGCGGTTATATAGATACCCATACTCTCATTCGCAAGATCGAATCCTACGATACCGAAAGAGTTCTCTGGCAGCGCTCGGCAAAACTAACCGCCGTCAATAGCCAACCGCTGGAGTTTGTTCTGGCTAAACGCCAACTGCCCGACTGTATACCCCCCGATTGGGAGGTCACCGTGTTGAACGATCGCGAGGTGAAAGTCCGTGCCAATGATCCGCTCAACGTGTTGTTCCCCGATTTCCGTCGTGCAAAAGTATCGAGTGCGGGCCAGGTTCCCACTGGTTTCGACCCTGCGGCTTTATACCAGTCGCGAAATCATCCGCGTGGATTGCAACTGACCGTGTACGGCGCATCGGATGCACTACGCAGCATGGGTATCGGGCTCGATGTGCTGAAAAACCGAGTCGCCCCGGATCAGTTTGCCGTTTACTCCGGAAGCGCCATGGGCCAGCTGGACGCCGACGGCTACGGTGGCCTCATGCAGAATTCACTCCTCGGAAAACGCCCCACGTCCAAGAATACGGCCTTAGGCCTGCCGGAAATGGTGGGGGATTTCGTCAACGCGTACGTACTCGGCTCAGTAGGCGACTCCGCGGGAATCATCGGCGCCTGCGCTACCTTTTTGTACAGCATGAAGCGCGGCCTCGATGAGATACGCATGGGCCACAAGCGGGTGATCATGGTGGGTAATGCCGAAGCGCCGGTCGTTGCCGAAGTGATCGAAGGTTATCGCACCATGGGGGCGCTCGCCGAAGACGAAGAATTGCAAGCGTTGGATCCGGGAGCCACGGAGCCCGACCATCGACGCGCCTGCCGGCCGTTCTCCAGCAACTGCGGGTTTACCGTTGCCGAGGGATGCGTATTCGCCGTGCTCATGGATGACGAATTAGCCATGGAACTCGGTGCGGAGATTCTCGGCTCGGTCGGTGGTGTTTATGTCAACGCCGACGGCTTCAAAAAATCTATTCCCGCCCCGGGTGTGGGCAACTACCTGACAGTGGCCAAAGCCATGGGTGTCGCGAAGAATATGCTTGGGCTTGACGGGCTGCGGCACCGCACGCACATGCAGGCACACGGTACCGGGACCCCGCAAAACCGTGTTACCGAATCCCATATTCTCAACGAGTTAGCGAAAACCTTCGGTGTCGAGAACTGGCCCGTGGCGGCAATCAAAGCCTACGTTGGCCACTCGATGGCGCCTGCGGGAGGAGATCAGTTGGCGGCCGTTCTCGGCATATGGAAATACGGCTGGCTGCCCGGCATTACCACCATCGATCATATTGCCGAGGATGTTCACCACAGCCATCTGACGTTGCCGATGAAGCACCTGGAACTGGACAGGAGCCAGATGGATGGTGCGTTCGTCAACTCGAAAGGATTTGGCGGTAATAACGCCACCGGGTTTTTCCTGACGCCAGCCAAAACCGAAGAGATGATGCAGCGACGCTGGGGCAAAGACGCAATGCTCGCGTACCGACGTAAGAACGAAGCTGTACATGCGGCAGCCGTACAATATGACGATGCGGTGGATCGAGGCGAGATCAAACCTATTTATCGATTTGGCGAAGGGGTACTCGAGGGGGTTGATCTGGATATTTCCGAGAGTGCCATTAGGGTGCCGGGTTACGCCGAGCCGGTGAATCTGGACATCCCCAACCCCCACCCGGATATGTTCGGCGATTGACTCCTTCCCGGGTGGTCCTGGAATTGATTTTTTTCGACCTCAAAGAGAAGCGAGCCCAGGAGTTCGGGTTAGTGGAGGGTTTCGGTTTGGTTTTTCAGGTCCGCTAGGCGCGATGAGGCATATTCGGCCAGGTCGCCGTGGGGGGACAGGCGCAGCACCTGTTGGAATGCATCTTGGGCGGCGGTTATGCCGCCCAGTCGCAGCCAGAACTGGCCGCGTTCCAGGTAGAGGTGGGGGTTGTTTGGGGAGAGCGCCAGTTGGTAATCGAGCATCTCGAGGGTTCGATACCATTGGCCATCGTTGGCATATTGGTGTTTGAGGTTGTTCAACATTCTGAGTGCGACTTCATCGGGACTTGCCGTGGCGAAATAATTTCCGGTATCGGCAATGTCCCCAAGCTGCTCGAGGCAATCTGCTTCGCTGGTTTCGCGCATGCGGTGCGGATCGATTAGAGTCTCGTTGACGCGAACGAGAAAGTTACCCGGGAAGTTCACGCCTACCGCCCGGTGACCTAGCTTTTTGGCTAGATGAATCAACAGCACACCCAGGCTGATTGACAGGCCTCGTTTCGTTTCGAGCAACTTGTCCAGGCAGCTCGCAACAACAACGGAACTCGCATCGGTGTTACCGCTGAACCCGGCTTCGCGCAAATATACCCAAGGCGCATCCCGGTGGGTGCAGGTTTCGATTAGCTTAGTCGTCTGTTTCTGAACTTCGGTGAGATCGGCAGCGCTGTCAACCGCACAATTCACGAGCAACGCGGCATCGAACTCTTCGGCACGAGGATCGGCTGCAAACGACTCGAATCGCTCTATCAGTTCTTGATGCATGCAACAATTATGCAGTTGACGGTCTGCTACCTGGCGGCTGACACTAACTCATTATGCACTACGGCAATAACTTCGATACCGCTTTGATGAGTTCGGTGCGGCCAAAAGGTTTGGCGAGCGTCATGTTCGCGCCGATGAAGCGAGCCGTTTCCAGATAGTCGGCGGGGCCGACCCGGGTATCGCGATGATTGGCAGTTCTCCACAATATTTACGAATATCGGCAATAGTTTCGAGCCCTTCCTTTTCCGGCATGATCAGGTCCGTAATCACAAGATCGAAAGAATCGTTCTGAATCTTTTCGACCGCGCGTCATCCATTTTCGGCGACGGCAACCGAGTGACCTTCCAGACGCAGCATCTCACTCATCACAGCTGATGCTTGTGCGTCATCGTCTACTACAAGAATCGAACTCATGCGCTTTGCCATACTGTGCTCACTGGAAGTCTAGTACAAACTTCTCGAACCGAGCCTCACGATGGACTTCTAGTGTTCCCGCGTTTTGCGAAACTGAATGTCTGGCCAGCGTTCCTCCGCAAGCTGCAGGTTCACCCGCGTGGGTGCGAGATAAGTGAGGTAACCACCCCCGTCAATTGCCAGATTATTCTCATGTTTACGTTTGAATTCCGCCAGTTTTTTATCGTCATCACAGTACACCCAGCGCGCGGCAAAGACGTTGGCTTCCTCATAACCACAATCCGCGAGATATTCATCCTTGAGTCGGTAGGCGACGAGATCGAACTGCAACGCGCCCACAGCACCGACAATCAGTTCGTTTTTGGCAATCGGCTTAAAAACCTGGCTTGCACCTTCTTCAGATAACTGGTCCAGCCCTTTTTCCAGCTGCTTGCGCTTCAGTGGATCTTTGGACCGTACCCGGCGAAACAATTCCGGGGCAAAGTTGGGAACGCCCTTGAATTTAATCATTTCGCCTTCGGAAAATGCATCACCAATCTGGATGGTGCCGTGGTTGTGCAGCCCGATGATGTCTCCAGGGTACGCCTGTTCGGTCTGCGTACGTTGGCCCGCCATAAAAGTTACGGCGTCGGTCACCTTGATATCTTTGTCGAGACGAACATGTTTCATGCGCATTCCATGTCGATAACGACCCGAACAAACCCTCAAGAAGGCGATTCGATCGCGGTGTTTTGGATCCATGTTTGCCTGAATCTTGAACACGAACCCAGTGAACTTTTCCTCGTCCGGCAACACCACTCGGTTCTCGCTTTCCCGTGCCTGCGGTTCGGGCGCATAAGTGACAAAACCATCGAGCATCTGTTTGACGCCAAAGTTGCCTAGTGCGGTGCCAAAATAGACCGGTGACAGGATGGCAGATCGAAAGTCATCGAGATCAAACTTGTGACTGGCGCCTCGAACCAACTCGATCTCTTCGCAGCATGCGTCAAAAGCATCGCCGAGAAACGACCGCGCTTCATCGCTTGCGAATCCCTGAATCTCCGAGAAGGGGTAAATATGATGGCCATGTCCTTGCTGGTAACAGATGATGCGGTCTCGAAGCAGGTCATACACGCCTTTGAACTGGTGTCCCATGTCGATTGGCCATGTCATCGGCGCACAGTGGATTTGCAGAACGTCCTCAATTTCGTCCATCAGCTCAATCGGATCGCGAACATCCCGATCCAGCTTGTTGATGAACGTGACGATTGGCGTATCGCGCATCCGGCACACCTCCATCAGCTTGATGGTCCGCGGCTCAACGCCTTTAGCGCCATCAATCAGCATCAACGCCGAATCGACCGCGGTCAACGTCCGGTAGGTATCTTCAGAAAAATCCTCGTGGCCCGGAGTATCGAGCAGATTCACCATGGCATCGCCATACGGAAACTGCATGACCGAAGTGGTCACAGAGATACCCCGTTCCTGCTCCATTGCCATCCAGTCCGAGGTCGCGTACCGATCGGATTTACGCGCCTTTACCGTACCCGCCAACTTGATGGCGTCGCCGAACAACAACAACTTTTCCGTCATCGTGGTTTTCCCGGCATCCGGGTGAGAGATGATGGCAAATGTTCGCCGCGATGCCGGGGACGATGACGGTCTCATCAACAATTACTCGCTAAAGCCGCTGAAAAAGCCGCGCATTATACCCATGGTGTCGAATCATTTCGTCCAAGGATTCGCAAGACGCTAGCCAAACGTCCACCAGGCTGGAATTCTTCGCTGATCAGGTCATGAGACCTCAGGCCCAGTCCTCACCTCAAAATAGCGTTCCAGGTCCAACACGAGCACGCGCGCATCTTCGTGACCGAGATGAGAGGGATAGTAGTTCTTACGTTTCCCCACCTCTTTGAATCCGATGGATTCATATAACCGCACCGCCACCACGTTGGATGGTCGAACTTCCAGAAATAGTGCCAGAGCACCTCGCTCAAAAGCTCGATCTACCAGGTGTAATGCCAACTGACGACCGAATCCAAACCCTTGTTCGTCGCGGCATATGCAAACGTTCAGCAGATGCCCATCACCGGCGCCGACAGACAGCACTCCGTGGCCAATGATGCGATTGCTTCTACACAGCACCCAGCATTCGTGGTTCGCCTCGATGCAGTCGACAAAGATGACCCGCGTCCAGGGAAACGCGTATGCACGCACCTCGTTTTCTATAACCAAATCCAGATCCGCCAGGACCATGGGACGAGGCTCGATCAGGTCAGGCGAGTTTGAATTTGCTGCCATAGCCGCTTCTTCTGTTCACTGTCGGCGCTCAGATTCTGTAGCGGGGGAATGCCTATCAGCTTGTCGCCCGGCAATCCGCCAGCCAACCAATTAACCACTGTATCGGTTGCGAGAACCCAACGTGCATCACACTCCTGCAGCTGTTTTTCCACAAAGGCACCTAAGGCTCGGCAGCCGTCTTGTGATTGCAGTTTGGTAACGCCCGCAGGCGGCCACGTGAATTGTGCTTCGCGCACCGAGATTTGCCAATCACCCGCCGTAGCCGCCAACAAGTCGGTCGCGAGTCGACTATTGCTTTTTCCAACCCCGTGAGGTTGGCGAGACTCGTGGAGCAGCAGGACTCCCGGTGCCGACACGCAAACCACTGCAATGTCTGATTCGGCGTTTGCGGTCTTAACGGGTTCGGCAACGGACGATTCCGGGAGCGGGTCAGCCGTTTGCGAGGACGGTTCGGCGCTGACTTCTGTCGACGCATCAGCTGCAACAACGCGAGAGGATCGGGCGGCGAGCACGGGCTCTTCAGCCAGCGTCTCAGGCGCCTTTCGCAATACCCAGAGATCAATCCCAAGCTCGCGCAACAGCGCACGTTTTGCCATATCCATGATCGATGCGTTTGCCCTTCGGTTGACTCAACATTGTACACTTGGCAGCTCGCGCATCCAGGTGTTGGAGTTCGCGAGGAAGGAGTACGCATTCATGAAGTACCTGACAGACGACGTTCGCATCACCGGCATGGAAGAGGTCATCGCCCCCGAAGACCTCATCGCAAAATTACCCATAACCGATACAACATCGGAGTTGATATTCTCCAATCGCAAGCAGGTCGGAGAGATTCTGCGTGGGTTTGATAAACGACTACTGGTGATTATGGGTCCCTGCTCTATCCACGACCCACAAGCGGCACTGGAATACGGCGCTCGCCTGGCCGAACTAAAACACAAATACCACAAGCAGCTACATATCATCATGCGCGTTTACTTCGAAAAACCTCGCACAACTGTCGGTTGGAAGGGACTCATCAACGATCCCAATCTCAACGATTCATTCGACGTCAACCTCGGACTGCGAGTCGCGCGCGGCGTATTGCGCGACATCGCAAATCTTGGACTTGGCAGCGGTACGGAATACCTGGACCCGATCACTCCTCAGTACCTTGGCGACCTGGTCAGCTGGGGGGCCATCGGCGCCAGAACCACCGAGAGTCAGATACACCGGCAACTGGCATCGGGGCTGTCCTGCCCAATTGGATTCAAGAACAGCACCGACGGTTCGATTCAGGTCGCAGCCGACGCCATTAAATCGGCCGCTCATCCGCACATTTTTCTCTCCGTCACCAAACAAGGTCACTCTGCCATTTTTTCGACGGCCGGCAACGAGGATTGCCACATAATCCTGCGTGGTGGTGGTGGCAAACCGAACTACGACAATCCTTCCGTGCACTACGCGAGTCGATTACTCGAACAGGCGGGTCTCGTTAACAGGGTGATGATCGATATGAGTCACGCCAACAGCGGCAAAGATCACAAACAGCAGATTAATGTCTGTGACAATATCTGCCGTCAGCTCGATGCGGCCGAATCTCGAATCTTCGGGGTAATGATCGAAAGCAACCTGACCGAGGGGAGTCAGAAAATCACCGCACCAGGAGAAATGACTTACGGAAAAAGCGTTACGGATGCCTGCCTCGGTTGGGAGGACAGCGAAGCCTGCATAGATGCTCTGGCAACTGCCAGCGCCGCGCGTATGAACGGGTAACTACACTAATACTAATACCGGATGGTGGAATTGAGGGAGTAGCGAAACATCAACCCGCGGCTGACCACCGGTTCGCCGTCCTCTATCCTGGGCGAGTAGCGCCGGTTGCTGACAATCCTGATCGCAGTCTTCGATAACGCCTTCGACGTTGATTCGGCAATCGTAGGATTAACGGCAAAACCATTCTCATCAACATCAAAATAAACGATGACCGAGAGGTCGCCTCCCACTCTCTCGACACCACTGGAGTCCCGCGGTGTTAGAGCAGCGAGTGGTGCAATACGTTTACCCTCGTACAGAACGGTTGGGTTCGCATATCCCTCAACGGCGTTACCCAAAGCAAAAGCGATTACATGCTCGGTTGCGGCATCGCGCATTTCCATCGTTTCCAGCACTTGGACTAGTGACTTACGAGTCGCTGAGTCGAGTTGCCGCGCTGCCGGTTCGGGTGATTTGAAGGCTTCCAACGCGCTTGTGAGCATTTTCAGCGCCTCGTCGTTCTCTTCGTTGGCGAATTCAATTCGACCAAGGTTGAGTCCCGCCAACCCCGCGCGAATATCGCCGTTGCCATATCGTCGAGTATAAAAACCGTAGGCATCGCGGAGATATCCAGATGCTGCTTTGAGCTCCCCCGCCTTGGCCAGGCGCAGTCCCGCATTCAGTGTGATTTTTGCTTCAACCAGTTCGTTTCCCTGGCCTTTAACAATCTTCAAGACGCGCCGATAGTATTTGAGAGCCTGTCGCGCATTGGTTGCAACGGTCGAGTTGGCGAGTTCGACCAATACGTCAATCAGTTCAGATGACTGGCGGCCGTGATTTGCAACCTTCGATTTGAGGGAAAGCTCGAGTTGGATGGCAGCTAACTCATTTTGACCATCGCGCAACAACTCTCGTGCATAATTCATGCGCAGATTCGCCACGTTTTCTCCTCGAATGTCGAAGGAACGCAGCCCTTCGGCCAACGCCTCCTCCGATGAGGAAAGCGCCAGGGACCAGTTTTTTGAATCCAACGCACCTCTGTAGGTTTCATAGACTTCGGAAAAGGATGCGGTGAGAACCTGAGACGAACATAGGCAAACCGCAGACAACAGCGTGGCATTCAGGTAACCGGCGAACAATCTGTTCATGACAGCACTCCCCTTGCTTTCGGGCGACGCCCGCGTGAGTGATGTTAACCTTCCTTGCCTTCATCACAAGTTCAACCACGAACAAACACACCGCTCAAATTGCGCTTATGGAGCAGAAGTTTCAGTCATGATTTGGTTCGGATTGCAACCAGATATTTTACCAATCCGAATGAGAAGCCTCGAGAAGGATTTGGGCCGGCATCAACCCTTGTCAGCATCTATCGTGCGGTCGTCGAATGCTTCAAACGGACTCGTCGATCGACTCAGTCGATTTCATCGATCTCGCTCAGATCGATGTCGCCCCGAAGCAGTTGCACATATTCCGCCAGTTGAGCAATTGCCTCACCTTCTGACGAATAGGGTCCATCGTCTGTATCACGCGTTGCAAACCACCAGGAACCGTCCAGATGAAATACACGGCTGTCAGATCTCACATACGCTTTAGCTTTTGAATCGTCCTTTCTCATGAGCTCTATTTACCAGTGGTTGGTGAGGAAGGCTGAGCACTAGTTCTCAATCAGCCGAAACGAATCAGAAGATAGACGCAATTGTAGGGGTGCCCAGCGCGGATCTTGGAGACGAGCGTTCGGATTACGATTTTTCCAATCACTCCAACCCATCGCAGCGTGCAGCCATGATGAAGTCGTTCAGGTGCAGACCACCGATGGTATGCGTCCACCAACACACAACCACTGTGCCCCATTCGACTACGAGTCGCGGATGATGATTCTCCGCTTCGGCCAGCTCACCGACGCAGTTCGCGAAACTAAGCGCGGAGATGAAGTTCGGAAAATCATAAGTGCGCACCAGTTTGTCGGTACCATCTTCGGAATCGATTACCCATCCATCGAGTTCGGCTAGTAATTCGGTTTGCTCATCGGTGGCAACACCCACCGCATCTGCTCGACAAGCCACACACGTTTGTTCAGCCAGGTTACTCATGTTCGTCGCCTCCAATCGGCTAATCGTTCAATCATCAAGCCCGCGAAGATTGCGCAGTACAACAACGGTTCGGCGTAACCGTCTTTGGTCAACCAGAGCAGATGCACCAACGCCAGAGCGATGGCTGGGTATACCAGCAGGTGCAGCTGCCGCCAACGTCTCCCGAGACGTCGTTGCCAGCCTCGCGTCGACGTGAGCGCCAACGGTATCAGCAGTGCGACCGCACCTAGACTCACGGTAATGTATGCACGTTCGACAAAATCCTGCCGAATGACTTGCCACTCGAAACCGGCAAGAAATCCTATATAGGAAAACATGTGCATCACCGCATAGCTGAACGCAAAAAGGCCAATCATGCGGCGATATCCGATGACGGCCGGTGCGCGGATAAGCCGACGCACCGTCGACACGCACAAAGTCAACAATAGCAGGCGGATTGTCCACTCGCCCAGAAAGTGCACCACCGCCTCCCCGGGATCGGCGCCAAGCGCTATGCCCGGCTCATTGAACTCTTGGCCGATCGCATACGCCAGCCACCCCAGCGGTAGACTGAGCGTTAGGAACACAATGGGTTTCAGGACGCGAGCGTTAGCCGGCATGTCTCAACTTGGAGAGGACCGGGCTAAAAATTGCGCCGGAGGTTCATCCCTGCGTACAGCGATGCCACCTCCTCGCCGTATCCGTTGAATGCCAGAGTCGGAATTCTGTTCTGATTGAACAGAGTTGTAGGCAACCGCCGTTCGCTCGCCTGACTCCACCGTGGGTGCGACACCGCGGGGTTCACGTTGGCGTAAAAGCCATATTCGTGAGGTGCGAGGATATTCCAGGTATTTTTCGGTTTCTTCTCGGTGAAGCGAATCTGCACGATCGACTTGATGCTCTTGAAGCCGTATTTCCACGGAACGATCAATCGCCACGGTGCGCCATTCTGTTTTGGCAGCAGCTTGCCATACAAACCGACAACCATGATGCTCAACGGATGGTAAGCCTCATCAAGGCGCAACCCCTCGACGTAGGGCCAGTCTATGCTGGTGAATAACGAGCGCTGCCCAGGCATTTCGCTCGGCCGCAGGAGGGTGGTGAACTCAACGTATTTTGCGTTACCCGTTGGCTCGAGGCGCTGCAGTAAGGCTTTCAACGGAATACCCGTCCAGGGCACTACCATTGACCAGGCTTCAACGCAGCGAAACCGGTAAATGCGTTCTTCCGGGGTCAGACCCTTGACGAGATCTTCGTAGTCATACTCTCCAGGCTTGGCAACCTCCCCGCTCACCTTGACCTTCCACGGAGCTGTCGTGAGTTGATGTGCGTGACGCACTGGATCGCCTTTGTCGGTACCGAATTCGTAGAAATTGTTGTAACTGGTGATGATCCTTTCAGGCGTAAGCGGCTCATCGAGTGGCAAGGTGTTAGCCCGGGCAATGCTCGAGGCTGCGAGCCCCACGCTGCCGATCGAGAGGTCACGAACAAAATGACGTCGAGAAACATACGTGGATTCCGGCGTGATTTCGGAACTTGGTATGGAATCTGGTTTACGAATGAGCAAGGCAATTACCTCTATATGTCGCTAGTTCCTGTCCAGAAATGCCTTCTCCTGTCATGAGAGGGCGATTTCGCTCAAAGTTTAGATGCCGGCGGTGGCTCGCAGTTCCTTAAGCCTTCTTTGGCGAGTTACCAGGGTCACAGCTTCAGTTTACTCCATTGGCTCCTCTGTGCTGCCAGAGTTTTTGCCCTGCAGCCACTCCCAGAGGGACTGAGCCGGTCCCGACAGGGCATAAACGGTTGCGAAAAAAAGCAATGCGCGCGGTAGATCTGCCAACAGAATCGCAAAAAGCAGTACCGCGAGCACCAGAGTGATGAAGGGAACGCGCCCCCTGATGTCGAACCCCTTAGGCGAGAAGTAGGTGAAGTTCGAGACCATGAGCAAAGCGACGATCACGACCACCACACCCATACCGGAAGCCGCTATCAGAGAGGGCGCGGCGTCGGTGGTATCCGTCCACGCCCAAACGGCGCAGGCGATGATGGCCGCAGCCGATGGGCTGGCGAGGCCGGTGAACGAGCTTATATCGCCCTTGGTGTTGTAGCGAGCCAGACGAAGCGCTGCGCACGCCATGTACACAAACGTGACCATCCAACCGATTTTCCCCAGGCTGTTGAGCCCCCAGGAGTACGCAACCAGCGCGGGTGCTACACCAAACGCCACCAAATCGGACAGGCTGTCGTACTCCGCACCGAACTGGCTTTCCGTGTGTAATCTACGCGCAACCCGTCCATCGGCGGTGTCGAGCGCAATGGCTGCAAAAACAGCCAGAGCCGCGGCGATGAGTTGACCATTCATACCGGCGACGATGGCATACCAGCCGGCAAACAAGGCACCCGTGGTAATCAGGTTCGGGAGCAGATAAATGCCCCGGCGGCGTATGCTCGCTGCATCTCCGCGGTCATCTCCGCCAACATCTCCGCGGTCATCTCCGCGGTCCTGCACGCGAACATCTCCCCGCTCCCCTGCGCTACTGGCATCGACCGGGTGATCATCACTATCGCGGCCGGGATCCCCGACCGCACGCAGGTTGTGTTTGGGTTCGTTGGGTTCGACCATGACTTGTCAGTTTTTCGTTTTGTCCACCAGACGATTTTCTTGGATCCAGGGCATCATTGCACGCAATCTTTCACCCACCTGCTCGATGGGATGCGCCTGGCTTATCCGGCGCATCGCTTTGATGGTGGGGGCTCCTGCCTGATATTCGGACACGAACTCACGGGCGAACTTGCCAGTCTGGATCTCTTCGAGGATGCGTTTCATCTCCGCTTTGGTTTCCTCGGTCACGATTCGAGGTCCGCGGGTGAGCCCTCCGTATTCCGCCGTGTTGGAAACGGTGTACCACATGTTCGTGACACCCCCTTCGTAGAAAAAATCGACGATCAGTTTCAGTTCGTGCAGACACTCGAAGTAGGCCATTTCCTGGGCATAACCTGCCTCCACCAGCGTTTCAAACGCTGCCTGCACGAGTGCCGTGACACCCCCGCACAACACCACCTGCTCACCAAAAAGATCGGTCTCGGTTTCTTCCCTGAAAGTTGTCTCGATGATGCCTGCGCGACCGCCCCCATTCGCCGACGCATACGACAGCGCGGTATCTTTAGCCTGCCCGGAAGCATCCTGGAACATCGCGATAAGGCAAGGTACCCCACCGCCTTCGGTATAGGTGGAACGCACGGTATGACCGGGACCTTTCGGTGCGATCATGATGACATCGAGGTCCGCGCGCGGTTCGATCAACTCAAAATGAATGTTGAAACCGTGAGCAAAAGCGATCGTCGCACCCTCCTTGAGGTTGGGAAGGAGCTGATCTCGGTATATCGCCTGCTGATGCTCGTCCGGAGCGAGCATCATGATGAGATCCGCGCCCTTGACCGCGTCGGGAACCTCATTGACCGTGAAATCGGCGTTCTCAGCCTTGCTCCAGGATGGGGAGTCCTTGCGCAGACCGATCGTCACGTTGGCAACACCGGAGTCGCGCAAATTGTTTGCGTGGGCATGTCCCTGGGAACCGTAACCCACAATGACGACGTTCATTTTCTGGATGAGTGAAGGGTCCGCGTCCTTATCATAGTAAAC
>JACZXA010000242.1 GCA_022571865.1 Pseudomonadota bacterium | reverse complement strand
AATCTCTTCTTGCAGCTCAATACCCATTAACGATGCAAACGTCATTGCCCGCTGCAAGTCTCCACTCATCTCTCCGACACGTCTGGCAAATGCCGATACCAAGTCTTTCGGTAGTTCTATTTCGCTTGGATCGACACTCGAAACTAAACGCCCATCAGAGAACGCAAGTGCGTCCGAACGTTGTAGATGCTGGAAAAGTTCCCGCAGGAACAAAGGATTACCACCAGATGCATTCTTTAAGGAGATGACCAGCTGTCTGGCAGGCTCAACGCGGGTTTGCGTCATGAGCCATTCCTTGGTGGCGTTCAATGACAAACCTTGTAAGCTAATCGTATAGCACCGATCACGTTGTCGGTAGGGCGCAAAACAATTTAACAATCGTTCTGCAATCTCTTGAGGTCGAAAGCAAAACACCAGACACAACGCGCCGCAGTTTTCCATCATCACCTTTCGAACAAGGTGTTCTATCAGCACGATCGATGTCGGATCCGCCCAATGCAGATCGTCGATCACCCACACCGAAGGTATGCGTTCGGTAACACTGAGCAAGATTTCTACCAGTCGATTCAGAACATCATCATCCGCATCCACGCGATCGTCAGGTGTTATCGGGAATAACACACGATCGACCAATTCGCGCTCCGCCTCATCGGTTAGGTGCTCGCGTATTCGCTCTAGCACTCCGACGAAGGCGCCGAAAGGTCGATCATCGTCTACATTGACTTGAGTGTGCACAAATAGCGCTTGGTGCGCGGCCGTTCGGATACCGATGCGATTCACCAGATGAGTTTTGCCCATCCCCGCCTCGCCTTCTACGATAACCACCCGTGCTCTGCGGTCTTCGGTAAAGGACATCGCCCGCTCTAGTTCATTCTGCTGAGTTCTATATCCAACAGTCGCAATCTGCGGCAACACCTCCTGGGTAAATCTTGGCGTAGATTGGGTCCGGGACAATCGAATTGAAGACAGCATGCTACCGACTTCGTCCATGTTCGCTGGTCGCTGGGCGGGATCCTTACGGAGCAATCGTTGTGTGAGCTCTATGTAGTTCGTTGACACAAACGGTGGGATTTTTTTCGGCAGCGAAAATTCATGATTCAGCTTCGCCTCAATCACCGATCGGATCCCTCCACTAAAGGCAGGTTCGCTATAAACCATCTCGTACAAAAGACAGCCGAGTGCATAGATGTCGACTTTCGGATCCACAAGATTTGATCGAATTTGTTCAGGTGCCATATAAGCCGGGGTGCCAAAGTGTTCCGGATGTTCACTGAGGCGAAGCCAGTCGATGGTCTGCGCAACCCCAAAATCCGTGAGATACGGTGTTCCCTCCTGATCGAATAGCACATTGGTGGGTTTGAGATCACAGTGGCTTACGCCGTTTAAATGTGCGGCTTTCAACGCTTCGCTGAGTTTCGTTGCGATCTCCAGCGCCTCGTCTTCGCTCAGCTGCCCTTCTTGCCGCGATTGAATGCGCGACTTTAGGTTGCCGCCTCGCAGATACTGTTGGATGATATAGATGTGGCCTTCAGATTCGACCACATCGTGTACGTTGACGATGTACGGGTGATCCGAAAGTACCGCCCAGGTACGCGCTTCTGCAAGGATTCGTTGATGATCCTCTTTGCCATCGTACCTTAGTGAAGCCACAGCCACCGGTCGTTGTAACAAAGAATCAAAGGCAAGATGTACCCGTTTGTTTGATCCCGAACCGATCAGTTCCCGCAATACATAACGATCCGGCAACCCTTCGAGCACTCCCGGTTGCTGCTGTTGGGATCCGAGGGGACCTAACTCGGTCATTTAACGCTCACGTCCGCCGCCATCTCAATGGGCGATGAGCTTTCGTAAAGACGCCGGAACCACCGCGCCATGATCGACGTAGAATTGGTGCAATCGTTCGGCCGCCTGCCGGCGGATTCGAATGTAGTTACGAAATTCTAACGCGCCTGTTTGTCGCATTACTCTAGCGGTGGTGCTCCGAGCCTCGACATCATCCCCTAAAATCTCATAAGCGATCAGCCACATCATATCGTAGAGAAGACCTTTGCTGTCGAAGACAACGCTGTCAACGGAGCCACCTTCTGACAACGCTTCTTCAAACAGTGCTTTTCCTGCCGTGTAGAGATGGTGTATTGGACCTGTGGTTTGGTAGTCATCGTTTAACTCTTGCGCAACGTGGTTGCCATCGATCACCGTATCGGACATCTCATTTCCCACTTGAGCACGCACATGGCCCATCTGAACCGTACGTTGCAGCTCTCGAAGATTTCCCGTCCAGGGATGGCGGACGAGCATCTCAAGTGCAGCCGAAGTCATCGTCCAGCCGCCGCTTAATCCTGAGGCACGATGTGCTTCATCGCCAAATATCTGGATCCATGCGGGAATCTCATCTCGCCGCTCGCTGAGTGCTGGTACCAATAGGTGAAATATGTTGATTCGATGATAAAGATCCTCACGAAACCGACCTTCCGCAACGAGTTGCCGTAAGTTCGCATTGGTGGCCACAATGATCCGAGTATTCTCGACCGTGCGGTCCGTTGAATCGTTAAGACGACGATACTGGTGCGTGTCGAGAAATCTCAGCAATCCCTCCTGTTGTTGTGATGACAAACAATCCACATCATCAAAAAATAAGGTACCGTTCTCACCCTGCGCCACCCATCCGGAATTATCTGAGGTCGCGCCGGTAAAAGCGCCCTTGCGCCAGCCGAAGAGTTGAGCCAAGCCGGTATCATCACTTAGCTGGTTCAGCGGGATATGCACAAATCGATCCGCCTGTTGCCGAGAGGCTTCATGAATCCATCGCGCTAGATACGTCTTACCACCGCCCGTGGGTCCGGTAATGAATATCGTTTGTCGTTGCCGCGCAAATATGCTGAGTAAATCAGCGATCTCATCAACCCATCGGCTCTCAACCGGAAGCACATCCAGCTCCGATTTGCTCGATCGACTACCCATCGGAAGTGCCAAGAGATAGGGTGCGGAAATCACCATCCTGGCCAACAGCTCCGGCAACACCTGCAACCAGGGATAGTCTCCGCCGATCACGTCTCGGGAGTTCATCTCAAGCGAGACCATCCCTCGGACGCGACCATGACTATCTTGAAGTGGCAAGACCAGAATATGCGTCGTGCCTCGGGCCCGTAATGATTCTATCGTCAGACTTGCGTCAGACATATCTTGTTGCTCAAGGCAATCAGAACCATCACCGGGTAAGCTAAACCGCCCCGTTATGACATCTAACGCGACCGCACGAGGATCCTCCGAGATATATCGCCAGGCTGTGGTGGAAGGCCGAATCTGATCTAGCTCATCGACAGACTCTCCCCGCTCAACCATCACGAGATCTCGATACCCAGCGTCATCAAACCTTAGGTGTAACACACCGCGGAGTACCAGCCCTGGAATCGTCGACTTACCAAGGACATCCAGCAGTCGCTCGAGCAGTTGTCGTGCCCCTTCACTAAAGTGCTCAGAGCCCTGAATATCATACGCAAGCTGACTAAGATCAGAAGTGGACCCCATCCGTCGAACAACTCGGCAGCGGAAATAAGGTGTAGTCATATTGTCGTTGCATGATGCTGCCAATTGGTTTGTGATTGCGAGTGACCTTTTTCGCGTACGCGCGCGCGCCGGAACGAAAAAGCCACGGCGCCATAGAACCCCGACCATCGGGGGTGCCGTGTCATTTTGGCGCCCGCGCCCCCGATTCTGCGATTTTCTCTCGGTTCGGCAAAAACGGCTTCCTGTATGGCCGTCTGAGCGGATTTTTCGGGTCACCCTATACCTTGGCATCCCCGGAAATTCACCCTTGGACCGATTATGGATTCGTTCCTTCGTCACGCCGCCTGCTCCCAGTAAGCTTCCTCGGGCGTACGATCGTTCAGGCTCGAGTGCGGCCGTTCGGTATTGTAATAGTGCATCCACCAGTCGATACCGCCCGCTGCGTCACGTACCGAATCGAAGGCGTTGATATACACACACTCGTACTTCAAGGAGCGCCAGAGCCGTTCGATGAAGACGTTGTCCATCCACCGGCCCTTGCCATCCATGGAAATCTTGATACCCGAGTCGGTTAAAACATCCGTCCAGTCTGTACTGGTAAATACGCTGCCCTGATCGGTGTTGAAAATCTCAGGCGTCCCGTATCGTTCGATGGCATCTTCCAACGCCTCCAAACAGAAGTCTGTATCCTGCGTCGTCGACAGCCGCCAGGCCAGCACATGCCGAGTATGCCAGTCCATGATCGCCACCAGATACGCGAAGCCGTGGGCCAGCGGTACATAGGTCACGTCTGCACACCAGACCTGGTTGGCTCGGATCACTGCCAGATCGCGTAGCAGATAGGGATACACCGGATGCGCTGGATTGCGGCGGCTGGTTTGTGGACCCGGTACGATGGCGCGCAATCCCATCTGCCGCATCAACCGTTGGATGCGTTTACGGCCAACGGTAAAACCGGCGCGCTTCAGATGCCGAACCATCTGCCGCGAGCCATACCAGGGCGTCTTCAGGTATTGCTCGTCAATCTGACGCATCAGCCCCAGGTTGAAATCCGATTCGCCCTTCGGAGTGTAATACAGACTACCTCGGCTGATGCAGAACAATCGGCACTGCCGTGATTTGCTGAGCTTCGGGTGGTCTGTATCCACCAGGACTCGCCTTCGCTCGACGCTCATCGATCGAAGGCTTTGGCTAAAAAATCCCGTTCCACGACCAGTTCGCCGATCTTCGCCTGCAGGGTCTGAACCTCGACTTCATGATCGGCTGCGTTCGATGGCGTGCCTCGTACAAAGCCCTCCTTCATGCTGTGCAACGCTGCGCGTTTCCACTTCGTGATCATGTTGGGATGAACTTTGTAACGACTCGCGAGTTCCGCAATGGTGCCGTCACCGCGGATTGCTGCGAGTGCGACCTTTGCCTTGAGCTCAGCCGAGTATTGTCTTCTCTTTGCCATGTCGATTGCCTCCTCGGGCTAATCGACTACACCTTACGTCGTTGTGCAAATTTTGGGGGCCACTTCTATCACTCGTCTGCTGCGACAAACCTGCTCCCTCCCAAAGCGGCCGTAATTCATGGTCCGTAACACCAGGTCCACTGTCAATCTCATTTTTGGGCACTTACAACAGTTTCCGATGTATCGCGCAACGGTTAGTGCGTATGTCAACAACGCATCTGCGTACTTGTAGTATGCACGCCACACATTTTTTGAGCAAAAATTGGAACAGGCACTCAACGGACCTGCGGCCGAGTTTAAAATCGTCAGCACTCCGTTGTGTTCGGTCTCGGACGGGCTCATTTCGCTGTGCTCTGGATCGGAGGTAGTAATGCGTCTCCGCAGTACGCTACCGCGTCTCGAAATTACGCAAATCACCTGAATACTCCCCCCAAGACTTCCACGCATATTAAGTGTTGAGGTCCTGTTCGAGTTGGCACGCCCCATGCTTTAGTCCTCCTTCGTGTAGTAGCGACAAATCTACTGAGTAGTTCCCTGTTCCAGGAGCAATCTGCAAAGGACATCAACTATCAGGGAGGTGGGAGATGTATTACTCACGACAATCGGTGACGCTCGTCGCCGCGCTTCTGTTTTTGTTTGCCTCTTTTGCGGCCTGCGCTCACGGTGGTGGGCAGGATGCGAACGGCGGCCATGTGGATCGAAGGACTGGTGAATACCATTGCCACAAAGAGGGCTGTGTCTTACCTGGTGGCGAAGAGGACGATGCAGTAACCGAAGCCGAAGATCCCGATGACGGGGAGCCTGACGATCCGGTAACCGTTGCTGGGTCCTGGGGAACTGCGAAGAAATGGGCTAGAGACACAATCTACGCAGGTCACAACACGACTTTCTACTGCGGTTGCGGCTATACACCGAATTCCGGTTCTGGTGGAACAGTCAGCCATACAGCGTGTAACTACGATGACGGCGACAGCGATGTAAAAAACAAAGCCCGAGCGGTCGTCATGGAATGGGAGCACGTCGTCCCCGCCTCTCTCATGCCTGCAAGGAGCTTTGTGTGCTGGAACGCTGGCCTACCTGCATGTAGCAAAGGTAGCCGGAGTTGCTGTGAAAAACACGATCTCAACGCCAGGGTGATGATCTTCGATCTCCACAATATGGTGCCATCCGTGGGTCAGGTAAACGCTCTCCGCTCTAACAAACGGTATGGCCTGGTGGACGGAGAAGAGCGCGAACTCGGTGCTTGTGACTTCGAGTGGACTAGGGAGGTAGCCGAACCACCACTGGTCAAGCAAGGCGAGGTTGCACGGATCTGGCTGTATATGGCCGCCCAACACGACAAGAAGTGGGCTCGAGACACAATCTACGCCGGTCGCAACACGACTTTCTACTGCGGTTGCGGCCTCTGCCTAAGCCATCCGGATGGATAAAGAAATAGGGGGTCCCAACTGATTGCCGCTGTTC
>JACZXA010000052.1 GCA_022571865.1 Pseudomonadota bacterium | reverse complement strand
GTTGAGATCTTCATAGCCGAGCGCCAGGGCATATACCCGCTGGCGGATCAGTGACTCCAGGTCATGGGTACGGCTATGGGTTCGCCGATCATCGTCTATCGTCTGCACGATCGCTTTGATCAGTCGGGTTCGTTCATCCGCCAGGCGCAATAACTGCACACCGCCGTTACTGGTGAGGTCGCCGCCACTGGACGACCTCGATTTTTCGACCTGAAAAGCCTGGAAATTCAAGCACGTTCTGGGTACGGTTTGGATCGGGCAATTCCTCTTCCTAATTCTTTTTAAGTAACTGAATTATAAAGGAAATACGGGGTCTTGCCCTTCTCTTTTTCTATCCTTGGTGAAATATCCGGGCTAGAAGCCCGCAGCCATACCCTCTTTACGATGGTCGGATCCGGCGATGTAACCGTCTGTGGTTCGATAGATCAGCTGGGCTCCGCCGAAGATTCGTTGCGAGTCGAATTCGATGTGGTGTCCTCTCGCGGCGAGGTCGTTTGCGACCGACGGTGAGAACCCCGTTTCCAGTGCGACGGAGAAATCTGCACGTATGTGCCAGCGTGGTGCGTCGCTCGCCGCCTGGGGATTTTGGTTGTGATCGAAGATTCGTTGCACCATCTGCATATGACCTTGATGTTGCATGTGACCGCCCATGACGCCGAATGAAAGGCGGGCAATGCCCGCCTGGGTCACAAAACCCGGAATGATCGTGTGGAATGGGCGTTTTCCTGGAGCCACGCAGTTCGGGTGGTCCGGGTCCAACGAGAAACCGAGACCGCGGCTCTGCATCGCGATCCCCGTATTCGGTATGACGATGCCGGAACCGAACCCCTGGTAGTTGGACTGGATGAATGAAACCATGTTGCCGCTGGCATCGGCAGTTGTGAGGTAGACGGTGTCCTGACTAACAGGTAATGCAACGGGCGGTAGGCGGCTTGCGTCACGACCTATGGTGGCAGCCGCGCGTTTGAGCATGGCGGGGTCGAGAAGTTCCTCCGGCGCCACGTTCATGTATCGAATATCGGCAAAGTGCTCAAAGGCGGCACGAATGGCGATTTTCATGGTTTCGAGCTGTAGATGAACGCTGTCTGCGGAGTCGAGCTCCGGTGGGTCGAAGTGATTGAGAATGCCGAGAGCTATCAGCGCGGCCAGCCCCTGACCGTTGGGAGGTATTTCATGCAGAAGTATGTCTCGATAGTCGATCGCGAGAGGTTCCACCCAGGTCGCTTCGTGGGCTGCCAAATCCTCGAGTGTCAGTGCTCCGCCCGCGCCGGTCGATGCAGAGGCTATCCGCTCGGCTAATTCGCCTGTATAGAAGCTCGCACCGTTGCTCGCGGCGATCGATCGTAAAGTGGTTGCCAACTCCTTTCGGTACACCCTCTCGCCTGCTTTGGGAGCGGGAAGAAAATGTTTGCCGAAGTCCGGGAATGACGCGTAGGTTTCGGCTGCCTGCTGCCAGTAAAAAGCGGTTATCGGCCCTACCTGAAAACCGTCTTCTGCGTAGTGAATGGCGGTTTTGAAAAGATCTGAAAACGGCACTTTGCCATATCTCTCAGACAAGATAGCCCACGCACTCACCGCGCCTGGCACCGTTACGCTGTCCCAACCGAGTTCAGGCATGTGTTGAAGGCCGGCAAATCGGTCCCGTGACCAACCGCGCGGTGCGCGTCCTGACGCGTTGAGACCACAGAGCCTGTCACCGTCCCACACCATCGCAAAGGCGTCGCTGCCGATGCCGGTATTGTTCGGCTCCACCACCGTGAGGGTAATGGCGCTGGCGATTGCCGCGTCAATCGCATTGCCACCTTCGCGCATCATGTCGAGACCCGCCTGCACCGCAAGAGGTTGTGACGTCGCGACGACGTTGGCGGCGCACACGGGTGAGCGATTCGAATCGTAGGGTTGGTCCCAGGTTGGCATGGCTCAAGCCTAACATTTCGGGGCGATCGCGTGCCTCACGACGATTGCGTTGCCTCGGGAAAATCCCTACCGTAACCGGCAGCCGTTTTAGGAGTAGAGAAGCAGTGCACCCGGGAATCATCGCCGCCGAAACTCCGCAGAAAACCGCCTACATCATGGCGGACAGCGGCCAGGTGGTGACTTATCAGGAACTCGAAGAGACGTCGAATCAAGGCGCTCATCTGTTTCGTTCCTTAGGATTGCAGCGGGGCGATCACATTGCCATCCTGCTGGAAAATCACCCTCGATTTTTTCAGATCTGCTGGGCTGCGCAACGATCCGGTTTGTATTACACCGCGATCAGTTACCGGTTACAGCCCCAGGAGGTGGAATACATCGTAAACAACTGTGGTGCGAAGGTTTTCATCACCTCCGAGAGCTGTGCTCACGCGGCCGGTGCCCTGGTCGGAAAAATGCCCGTGGTCGAAAAGTGTTACATGCTCGACACGAGCATCGATGGTTTTGCAAGCTGGGAGGCGGCTGTCGCAGAGATGCCGAAAGAGCCGATTGCCGATGAGATGGAAGGTGCCTCGATGCTGTACTCGTCCGGTACCACCGGGTATCCGAAAGGGATCAAAAAGCCGCTCCCTGCGCATCCGTACGGTGAACCGGAGGCCATCAATCTCCTGCAGATTCTCTACGGGGCCGATGCGGACTCCATTTATCTTTCCCCTGCGCCGCTGTATCACGCAGCGCCCTTAGGATTCACGATGGGATGCCTGCGTTACGGTACGCAGGTGGTCGTCATGGAACATTTTGAAGCGGAACTTGCGTTGCGTTATATCCAGGATTACGCCATCACCCACAGCCAGTGGGTGCCAACTATGTTCGTGCGCATGTTGAAGCTGCCGGAAGACGTTCGCTTGGCATACGACGTCAGTTCGTTGACGTGCGCGATTCATGCGGCGGCACCATGTCCCGTTCCCATCAAGGAGCAGATGATCGACTGGTGGGGTCCGGTAATTCACGAGTACTACGCAGGAACCGAAGGTAACGGTTTCGTCCAACTCAATTCCGAAGAGTGGCTGGCGCACAAAGGCTCGGTCGGCAAAGCGCTCAATTGTGAACTGCACATTTGCGATGATGAAGGCAACGAACTGCCGGCCGGGGAACCCGGTGCTATCTACATGGGGGGTGGAGGCGAGTTCGAATATTACCGAGATCCCGAGAAGACGGCGGATTCCCGACATCCGCAAGGGTGGACCACGCTGGGTGACGTGGGTTACGTCGATGACGATGGGTATCTGTTCCTCACCGATCGCAAACATTTCATGATCATCTCTGGCGGCGTGAACATATATCCCCAGGAAGCCGAGAACGTTCTCATCATGCACGATGCGGTCATTGATGTGGCCGTGTTTGGTATCCCTAATGAGGAATTCGGTGAAGAAGTAAAAGCGGTCGTACAACCGAAAAATATGGCAGATGCGGGTCCGGAGCTCGAGATTACCCTCATGGATTATTGCCGTGCTCAGCTCTCCCACATCAAGTGTCCGCGTTCGATCGATTTTCGCGATGAGTTGCCTCGTCACCCGACGGGCAAACTCTACAAGCGGTTGTTGAAAGACGAGTACTGGGCAAACGCCCGTTCACCCTGAGCAGGTTGTGGGCGACTATTTCGACTGTAACAGGTTGGCCGGTGAGAACTGGTCGGTGAGAATCCGCGCCACGGTGTTCCAATCGGGTTTTTTGTAGAACTCATCTATATAGCCGCTCAGCTTGACGTCGTATGGACGTAGCAGCGCGTCGAGTGACGCGGCGCGCTCCGAGAGATTGTCCACGCGGGGTGTGCCTTCGGGTGTGGTGATGATCACCCGGTTGGAACTGGAAGCGGACTTCAGATTGATGAAACCACCAAAAACTGCGGTGTAGGTCGTCGATTCGTGGTGATAGAGCTCGCTGATGGAAAACGTGTTGGCCACGAGCACCGCCCCGGGATTCAATAACTGTTTGGTCTCCTCGAGATACTCCCTCGTCATGAGATGTTCCGGAATGTAGTCGCCGTTGAAGGCGTCGAGCATGATGAGATCGTAGCGCTCTTTACGAGCGAGAGCCCGCTTGGTATACACGCGGCCGTCGCTGACTATCACGCGCGTATTCTCCGTTTCCCTGAAATCGAAGTAGTCTTCTGCAGCTTTTACCACCGCGGGATCAATTTCCACGACGCTGATTTTGGCGTCGGGAAACAATTGTGCCAACGCGGTTGGCACGGTGCCGCCACCGAGACCGATGACCAGAATTCTCTGCGGGTTCGGTTGAAACAACAACGCCGCCATCATCATCTTGCTGTACGTGAACACCATGCGTTGCGGATCGTTGGCATCCCGGCAGCTCTGGTTGCGCTGTTCACGACGAACGCTGAACTGCATACACACGATTGAACCCCGTTGATCGATGAGTATCGTGCTGTAGAGGGAGCGTTCGGTATGGATGATGCGGGCATACGAGACGCCGGGAAGTAAAATACTCAAGAGCAAGACGACAGATTGCTTGAAGACGCGGCTCATGAAGGTAAGCCGCGGCTCATGAAGGTAAGCCGCGACGATGTGTGACGATGGCCAGAACCCCAACAGCGAGTAAGGAGACTGTCAGACCGCCGAGTATGGTGTTCACTTCGAAATACAGGACCAGGTAGAACGAGGTCGCCAGCGTCCCGATTGCGCTGCCGAGGGTGGAGACGAAGTAGAGGCGACCAGCCATGTACCCCGACTCCTCAGTGGTTTGCACCAACAGCCGAACGGAGTACGGTGAAATCATTCCCAGCAGGATCGTTGGTAAGGCGAAGAGCATTCCCGAGGCTAACAGAGAGCCGTATCGCGGATCCTCAACGTGTTCGAAGATAATCATCATGACCGCCTCGCTGTAATACACGAGGGGATAAAGAAAGACCGCAGCCATGAGGAACACAATGGCGAATTTTTTCAAAGACGGTTCTTTGACAGACAACCGACCGCCCAGTAGATAGCCGATAGACAGCGACAGCATGAATATCGTGATGATGCTGCCCCAGACGTGGATGCTGCTACCGAAATAGGGGGCGAGTACACGACCGCCAAGTAACTCCAGCGACATGATGACGAAGCCGCCCACAAAGGCGAGTGTGTAGATAACAGTATGCATACTCATCAGGACCGGTGGTTATTGCGGATTTATTGTCCGTCAGGATATCTGCTGTGATGTTCGAACGGATTTGAGACGGACACCCGGTGCGAGGAACAGCATACAAATTTGTATATGCCTATAACAACATTTGTATTGTGCTCGTTAGACAGCTTGGGTCTAATTGGCGCCCCAGAAGCCCACGGAAAAGGAAAAAGGCATTGGGTAAACCCCTGACTCATCTCGA
The DNA here is from genome assembly GCA_022571865.1 of Pseudomonadota bacterium. Taxonomy (GTDB): domain Bacteria; phylum Pseudomonadota; class Gammaproteobacteria; order Pseudomonadales; family Azotimanducaceae; genus SMWK01. The sequence continues at coordinate 18,818 of JACZXA010000052.1, read as the reverse complement.
GAGGCTGGAGTCTGAGAGTATCCACATCATGCGCGAAGTGATGGCGGAGAGTGAAAATCCGGTCATGTTGTATTCCATCGGCAAAGATTCGTCGGTGATGTTGCACCTCGCGATGAAGGCTTTTTATCCGTCCAAACCACCCTTTCCGCTGCTGCACGTCGACACGACGTGGAAATTCAAAGAAATGATTCGGTTCCGGGATGACCGAATCAAGGAATTGGGACTCGAGTTGATCGTGCATATCAACCAGGCGGGTGTGGAGCAGGGCGTCGGACCGTTTTCCCACGGCTCCCAGGTCCATACCGATATCATGAAAACCGAGGCGCTCAAGCAAGCGCTCGACGCCCACAAGTTTGATGCCGCCTTCGGTGGTGCGCGGCGCGACGAGGAAAAGTCTCGCGCCAAAGAGCGGGTTTTTTCGTTCCGCAACGCGCAACACCGCTGGGACCCCAAGAACCAACGCCCGGAGTTGTGGCAGCTGTACAACGGTCGGGTGCGCCCCGGGGAGAGCATGCGGGTCTTTCCCCTGTCGAACTGGACGGAACTCGACATCTGGCAGTACATCTATCAGCAGGATATTCCGATCGTAGGGCTGTACTTTGCCAAGAATCGCCCCATCGTCGAACGAGATGGCATGTTGATTCTTGTTGACGACGACCGTCTGCCAATGGCCGAAGGCGAGATCCCCGAGACCCGCATGGTAAGATTTCGCACGTTGGGTTGTTATCCCCTCACCGGCGCCATGGAAAGTCACGCAACCGATTTACCAGGCATCATCGAAGAGATGCTCGTCGCCAGAACCTCCGAACGCGAAGGGCGCGCCATCGATCACGACGGCGCGTCGTCGATGGAGAAAAAGAAGCAGGACGGCTACTTTTAGTGCCGACGCAGAACATCGAGGAATACCTGCGCGACCAGGGGGGCAAGCCGACGCTGCGATTCCTCACCTGCGGAAGTGTTGACGACGGTAAGAGTACCCTCATTGGGCGTCTGCTTTACGATTCAAAACTGATTTTTGAAGATCAACTTGCGGCCCTGGAGGCAGATAGTAAAAAGCTGGGCACGCAAGGCGAAGACATTGATTTTGCCTTGCTGGTCGATGGGCTGGCCGCTGAGCGGGAACAGGGTATAACGATCGACGTCGCGTACCGTTACTTCGCCACGGACAAACGCAAATTTGTGGTCGCAGACACGCCGGGTCACGAACAGTACACGCGCAACATGGCAACTGGAGCATCGACCGCCGAACTCGCCGTTATTCTGATCGACGCGCGCAAAGGGATTCTCACCCAGACCCGCCGGCATAGTTACATCGTGACGTTGTTTGGTATCAAGGACGTGCTCCTTGCGGTAAACAAGATGGATCTAGTCGATTACGACGAGTCCACCTACCGAGCTATCGTTGCAAGCTACGAGCAGTTTGCCAATGAACTCGCAGAGCTCAATGTTACCGCTATCCCGATATCGGCTTTGAAGGGCGACAACATTATCCATGCGAGCAAGAACATGCCCTGGTATGCAGGACCTACCCTGCTCGAAGCGCTCGAAACCGTAGAAGTGGATACCGACGTCGGCGGCAAAGCGTTCCGTATGCCCGTACAGTGGGTGAACCGTCCGGACCTCAACTTCCGAGGTTACAGCGGAACCATCGCAAGCGGGCAGATCGAGCCGGGTACCGAGGTTAAAATTCTGCCGTCTGAACGCACATCGGTGGTCGCGCGCGTGGTGACCTACGATGGCGATCTATCCACAGCCGGGGCAGGACAGGCCGTGACCCTCGTTTTGGCGGACGAAGTCGACGTCAGCCGCGGCGATGTGATTTGCAGCGTTTCCGAGCCAGCGCAGTTGTCCGATCAATTTGCGGTACATCTATTGTGGATGAGTGAGCGGGCATTGTTCCCTGGTCGCCAGTATTACCTCAAAACAGGTACCCGCACGGTGCCTTGTGTCCTGACCGATCTCAAGCACAAGATAAACGTCAACACGCTCGAAACTCAGCCCGCCAAGCGCCTGGAATTGAATGAGGTGGGGGTAGGCAACATCAGTCTGAGCGAACGGATTGCGTTCGACCCGTATCGTGAAAGCCGAGCGCTTGGCAGCTTTATCCTCATCGACCGACAGACGTATGCCACGGTCGGAGTGGGTCTGTTCGATTTTTCCTTGCGGCGCGCCCAAAACGTCATGTGGCAGGCATTGACCGTCGACAAAGAACATCGGGCAGCCATCAAACACCAGAAACCCTGTGTAGTATGGCTGACGGGTTTGTCCGGATCGGGCAAATCCACCATTGCGAACCTGCTCGAAAGCCGGTTGCACGATTTGAATCGCCATACCTACGTTCTCGACGGTGACAACATTCGTCACGGTCTGAACCGTGATCTCGGGTTTACCGAGGCAGATCGGATAGAGAACATCCGCCGTATCGGCGAGACGGCCAAGCTCATGGTCGATGCCGGACTCATCACGATTGTGGCTTTCATCTCCCCGTTTCGCAGCGAGAGGCGAATGGTTCGAGACCTCATGTGCGAAGGAGAATTCTTCGAGGTGTTTGTCGATACACCGTTGGATGTCTGTGAGGCGCGTGATACCAAGGGTCTGTATAAAAGGGCGCGAGCCGGAGAGATTCGCAACTTTACCGGAATCGACTCCGTCTACGAGCCGCCGGAGGCTGCCGAGATGGTGATGCACACCGAAACAGAAAGTGCCGAAGAGTCGGTAGAGCGGCTCCTGAGCAGTTTGCAGGAACGTGGAATTCTCACGGTAGACTAGGAGTCTCCACGGGGGTCAAGAATGCTCATTGGTGTAACCGTTCGAAACATGGGCCCGCAATCGATGCCGCAAACCGTGGCGAGTTGCGCAGCGCTCGCAGAAGCCGCCGACCTCGAATCACTGTGGATCACCGACCACATAGCAATACCACCCGACGATGCGCAAGGGAGTGGCGGGCGTTATCTGGACCCGTTGATTACACTCGCCTGGATTGCCGGGGCAACCGAACGGATCAAGTTGGGCACCGGGGTGCTGGTTCTTCCCTATCGCAGCGCCCTGCCGACAGCCAAACAAATTGCCACGCTACAGGAACTCGCCGGTGAGCGATTGCTTCTGGGTGTCGGCATTGGCTGGATGGATGCCGAGTTCCGCGCCTTGGGGCTGAACCGCCACAGACGGGGCAAAACCTCAGATGAGGTTCTCGAGTTCCTCAACCGGTGTTTTGCAGCAAACGCCGCTCACGAAGATGGTGGCAAGGCCGAAGATGCTGGCGAAGCCGCCGAAGATGGTGGCAAGGCCGCCGAAGATGTCGTCGAAGCCAACGGCCAACCATTCCTGTTCAAACCGAGACCTACCAAACCGCCTATTTACATAGGGGGTAGAGCACCTCATGCACTCGAGCGAGCCACTCGTTATGGTGATGGCTGGTTGCCAATGGGTTTGACGCCTGAGCGCCTGGCGGTCGAAATCGAAACGTATCGGGAACTGACCGAAGCGGCCGGTAAACCCCCGGGCCTCGTTACCCTCATGCGCGGCCTGCCATTGGATGATGCGGCACAATCGGGTGACCTGCTGGCTCAATATGAGGAAATCGGTGTCGAGCGGCTGGTCTGCGGTATGGGTTATGACACCGTGGAGGAGTTCTCCGCAAACATCGAAAAACTGGATCGCATCGTCAACCGGTGATCCAGGGCTGACCGAGCGTCTCGGTCTTTAGCCAAAAAACCGTAGTCAGACAAGGCCATCCGGATGGACGGGGTTGGTCTTCCGGGTGGTCTTGGTCACAAAACCTCTGTGTCGGGGCGCACAAAGCGCCGCCTTGAGCGTCACTTTTAACATCAACGGGTCACTCAAACAGGTCTGAAGTATGCCCTGAATATCCAGATAACTATAATAAAAACAAATAGTTAGAGTGGCGTTCCGGTAAATTGGCACGAATCCTGATTAAAGATATTCGAGAGAAAGTCGATAAACCATGACCAGGTCGTGGTTCGAATCATGACGGTACAAAATAAGGCGGCATCAATGAATCCAGTGATCAAACCGTACCCTGGCCAGTTTTCCACCACGCCCGATCTCCTGCATGTGGCAATTCCACGCGTGGAGATCATCGCGGAGATGGCCGTCAGGGGTGAACACGAAACGCTGGACGACGTCTGTCTGGCGGTCGCGCTAGTCGCTGACGCCATCGGCGCGGCCCAGGTAAATGCCTGATCGGCTCAGGTAAAACCCTGACTGACTTGGCGTTTCGTCTAGCGTCCCTTCCAGTTTGGCGGTCGTTTTTCGGAGAACGCTTTGGGACCTTCGACAAAGTCTTCACTGCTGACCATACTCTGGACGGATTCGTAACTCACCTTCATCGACTCCTCCAGAGACGCGCAACTGAGACTTCGATAGACCACATCCTTACTCGCTCGAATCGATAACGGCGCACATTGACAGATATCGTTGGCCCAGCGATTGGCAGCATTCATCAGGTCGTCGTGCGGCACCACTTCGTTGACAAAGCCAAGAGCCATGCCTTCTTCCGCGCTGACGTGTCGTCCGGTCAGAATCATGCCGAGCGCGCGCTTGGACCCGATCTGGCGCGGAAGTCGATTGAGGCCTCCTGCCAGGGCGGCGAGTCCCACCTTGGGTTCCGGCAGGGCAAAAATCGCCTTTTCCGAAGCGATGATCAGATCGCAAGCAAGCGCGATTTCGAATCCACCGCCCATGGAAACCCCATTCACCGCCGCAATCACCGGTTTGTTCATATCGAAACGGGATGTGAGACCCGCAAACCCGCGTGGCATCGGCACCCGTTCGCCTCCCTCGGCCTGATATCGTAAATCGTTACCGGCGCTGAAACCGCGTCCGCGACCGGTGATGATGGCGACCCACAGGTCATCGTCATCTGCAAAATCGTCGAACACTTCGCCAAGTTCCGCATTGGCGGGTGGGTGTAGAGCATTGAGTCGCTCTGGTCGCTCCAGTGTGACGGTCATGATGTGGTGGTCTTTTTCTATGCTGCAGAACTCTGGCATGGCTCTCCCCGAATTTAGCGATGTTTGGACACATGGCCTGGATTGCCCCTGAACAGCCCAGGCTAGAGGTGATGAGTCGAATTGAAGAAGTTAACGTACGGGCTTGGAGAAAGCACCAATTCCGTCAAAGAGCAGTTGGCAAATTGATAGTGGGTCCAGTGTTTCGGATCGCCGTCGATCAGGGCCCCAAGGGCAATTGCCGTGGCGGCGCCATGGCATACCACGAGTACCTGATGATCCATCTCGTGACGGGCGTAAATTTCCCGTAACGCGGGAACCATTCGAGCGGCAACCTGAGCAAGCGATTCCCCCCCGGGGGGCGCGAACTCGGGATTCTGAGTGGACTTGTTCACGAAATCGTAGTCTTCGGCAAGCGACCGAAAGGAGAGTCCTTCCCATTCACCGATTCCATACTCACGCAGGTCGTCGTTCACCACGGGGTCGATCTTCAGTCGTTTCCCGATCTTGGCGGCGGTCTCCACACATCGCTTCAATGGACTTGTGTAAATGGCCCTCACGCCTGGGTCGAGACGATCGATGTGTCGGGCACTACGACTCGCCTGGCGGCGGCCCCTCCAGGTCAGTGGACTATCGGTAGAGCCATGCCAGAGACCTTGTAGGTTTGCTTTGATCTGGCCGTGACGCAGGAGCAGGAGCGAGGACATCAGCCAGTAGCTTCCCTGGCAGCCCAGAGCCGATTACCCGATTGTTCTGTGTCGCGCAAACCTGTGACCTTAAGCGTTGCTGATGCAGATACCGGGGTTCCCTACACTCGGATGTCGAGGAAAATACCCACTCGGGTTTTCAGTGGCAAGGTGGCGAGTTGGTCTTCAACGGGGAAACGGTGGAGGCGCGAAACGCGCCTATCGAACCGCATGCGGGAATAGGACCCACGGACACGCTGCAACGCAGGCGCGACCTCGGTGACCGGCAGCCCCCCTTTCGTGCTTGCCAGAACCCGGTCGGTTGACTTCGAGTTGATCGTTCCCACGATGTGACTCCTAATGGTTTATGGTACCCGGCAATCCGTTAACGGATCGTCGTTTGGCAACTGCGGATACTGGACCCGCGTCGTCTTGTTATCGTCCCCGGTATCGGTGGATTCGAACTTGCTAGTTTCAAGCGACGAGAACCGTGTTCATCCTGAACCCATTCGATGCTCGGATGGTATTGCGTACGTAGAGCCTTTGTCTAACTTGTGTAATTTCTGATGTGCTGCTGTCATAGAACTGCGCCTGTTACGTCGATTTACTGGCAGCCGACTGCGGGCGTGGCGCTATTCGTCGCTCTGCTGATCATTGCCAGCGGATGTGAGGCGCCCGCTGAATACCACCATTATCACGGGGCAACGATGGGGACTCAGTACCGGATTACCGCAAATTGCCCCGTGGATGCATCCGCAGCCGTGGCTAGGGAGTTGCGTGTCGTCAACAGTGACATGTCGACCTACCTGGTGGATTCGACCATATCAAAGTTCAACCGGGCTCCGGTTGGTACCTGGCTCCCGGTATCTCCTTCGCTTATCAAGGTGATCCAGGCGGCCGCCGAGTTGTCGAAAGCATCGGGGGGGGCTTTTGATGTCACGGTTGGACCGTTGGTCAACTTATGGGGGTTTGGTCCAAATGTTGTTCGGTCACCACCCCCGGATCATGAAGCGATTGCTCAGGCGCGCTCAGAAGTTGGATATGCACGCTTGTTGGTTAGACAGGAGCCGCCGGGTTTATCTAAAACCCACGAGCTGTATGTTGATTTATCGGCTATCGCAAAAGGATATGGTGTAGATCGCCTCTCCGAGGTGCTCGACGATGCCCGTTGCCCGGATTATCTGATCGACATCGGTGGGGAGGTGCGGGCACGCGGAACGAACGCCGCGGGTGAGGATTGGCGTATCGGGATAGAGGTGCCTGATTCGAATCGATTAGGGTCGATCCAACGGGTTTTGTCACTCAGCGATGAAGCGGTGGCAACATCGGGGGATTATCGTAATTTTTTCGAGGAGCGCGGACAACGCTACTCCCACACCATCGATCCGCGAACGGGTTATCCGGTTACCCATGACCTGGCATCGGTGACGGTGATACATGAATCGGCTATGTGGGCGGATGGGTACGCTACCGCGCTGAATGTATTGGGTCCGGAGCGGGGGCTTGAGTTTGCGACCGATCACGAGTTGGCTGCGCTGTTCGTGGTTCGCACGGAAAACGGTTTCGAAGAGCGCTATACTCCTGCCATGCGCGCTAGATCGATGGCCTCTGAATGACTCTGACTACCCTGATTCTCGCCTTTTTCATCATGCTGGCAGTCGTTGCCGGGATGGCGGTTGGTGTTGCTTTCGGGCGCAAACCCATCACCGGAAGCTGTGGCGGCCTGAGCGCGCTGGAAGGCGACACGACATGCGATATCTGTGGTGGAAATCCGGCGCATTGTGATGCAAAGACCGTCAAAAAGTTCACCGCGGGCCGCAGATTAGCCTGACGCTACCCGGTATCGATCCTTTCAGGTGGTCGGTGACCTACCGACCACGCCCTCACCTGCCAAGCGCGGTTTGTTGACTATGCTTTGGTCGTATTGGGCGTAGAAGCGAGATGAGCGTAGGTTCCTATGACTCGCATAGCTGCGCGGCACTCTGCGGCTCGGCAAGAGGAAGCCATGCGAAAGGCAGATCGACACATGTCCGCAACGAAAGGCGTCGGTCCGTATTCATGTGAGTATTGTAGTTGCGAATCTGTTTCTCGTTGCTCGAATGCGCCGGGACAAGGCACTTTGTGCTCATGTTAACCTTGCGCGTGTGAATATAGTGACATCCCCGTCCAGCATGCGGCTTGCTCTCAAGAGCACGAGTTCCTGTGTTTAACACGGTTGCGCTGAGTTTAGGGAGTCGCTACGCGTTCTCCAGACGAAGCTCCATTTCGTTCATAAGCCTGGTTGCAATTGCCGGTCTGGCTTTGAGCGTGGCGGTGCTGATTATCGTGGTGTCCGTTGTCAATGGCTTCGAACGCGAATTACGCGAACGGGTTTTCGGTGTGTTGCCACACTTGAGTTTCATCGGCAGAGAACCGTTGCTCGGGGATGTCGCTGATTTGGATGCGCTTCGAGCCCTGGAAGGCGTCGATGGTGTAGTACCCTTCGTTCAAGGTGCCGGGTTGGCAGCCGTTGCCAGTGACGTGGCCGGGGTTCTCATAACGGGAATCGATCCGCTCGTTCATGGCGAGGTCTCCGCACTGGCAGACTATCTGCTCGACAACTCAGAGCTGAAAGCGGGTGAGTTTTCGGTCTTCTTAGGTATCGGCGTGGTGCGGGAACTTGGCGTTGATATCGGTGATCGTGTGACCCTGGTATTACCTTCCGCAACCGTAACCCCTGCAGGGTTGTTTCCACGTCAAAAGCGTTTTGTCCTTCGTGGGATTCTTCAGTCCCAGTCGGACATCGACAGTCGAGCCGCCTACATTCACATCACCGATGCCCAGAAGATATTTCGCCTGGGTGGGCGCATTCACGGTTATCAGGTGAAGTTGCAGAATCTTTTTGCAGCAGCCCAGATCGCTTCGCGCGGTCTCACGGCTCTTGGGGCTGAACGGGTTTTTGCACGCAGTTGGATGAGTAGCTACGGAAACCTCTATCGCGCCATCAGTATGCAAAAGGCGACGATGTTCGTCCTGTTGTCGTTCTTAGTCGCGGTTGCCGCGTTCAATCTGGTGTCGACGCTGGTGATGATCGTGGACCAACGCAGTGGTGATATCGCCATTTTACGAACGCTCGGAAGCAACACGGCAACGCTGGTGTCAGCGTTTGTTTTTCTCGGCATGCTGCTTGGTGCGCTCGGTATCTCTATCGGGGTGCTGAGCGGAATTTTGATTGCCTCGGCTTTGCCGGACCTCTACCTCTGGGTAACGGGCATGTTTTCGTTGGATCTGATGAATCAGTATTTTGTCAATTACCTGCCGGTGGAGATTCTCAGCGACGATATCGTGGGTATTGTGCTGACTGCGATGGTGCTGTGTCTGTTGAGTACTCTCTATCCCGCCTGGCGCGCCGCCGGACTGCATCCAGCTGAAGTGCTTGCTCATGAGTGATGTGGTGTTGCGGGCAAGCAATTTGCGCAAGTCCTACACTCAGGGTCGGTCCCGCCTGGAAGTGTTGAAGGGCGTGGATTTTCAGGTAAAGGCAGGCGAAAGGTTGGCGGTGGTAGGACGGTCGGGCTCCGGCAAAAGTACCCTCCTGCATGTATTGGCTGGCCTCGATGACGCCGATGAAGGAACCGTGCATGTCGGCGAGGTAAATCTCACTGCAGCGTCTCAAGCCGAGCGCGCAAAAATTCGCAATGCGCACATGGGGTTCGTCTATCAATTCCATCATCTGCTGCCTGAATTTTCGGCGTTGGAGAATGTTCTCATGCCGTTGCGGCTCGGTGGCGTTGGGGTAAATGCGGCTGAACGACAGGCGCGTGATCTGCTCGTCGCTGTGGGGTTGGAGCAACGTCTGGAACATCGCCCGAGCGCATTGTCCGGTGGCGAGCGTCAGCGCGTTGCCGTTGCCAGAGCGCTGATTGGAGAGCCGCTCGTTGTGCTCGCGGACGAACCAACCGGCAACCTGGATTGGGAAAACGCCGAGCAGGTGATTGAACTCATGTGTCGCTTGAACGAAGAGCGGGGCGTGAGCTTCGTGATCGTAACCCATGACAAGACCACCCTGAACGGAATGCACCGGGTGCTCGAACTGGTTGACGGGGCAATACGATGAGCACGGCTCGCTGGATCGCACTACGCTATTTGAGCTCCCGTAAGCGGCAATTTGCCGCATTTATCACCTGGGTGTCGGTAGCCGGGTTGACCCTGGGGGTATTGGTGCTCACGGTTGTCGTCAGTGTGATGAATGGCTTTGACGCCGAGCTCAAAACTCGCATTCTCGGTACGGTGCCGCACCTGCTGTTGCTTGGCAAAAGTACCGCAGACGAAGATGTCAAACGTCTGGCAAATGAGCCTGCAGTGGTACAGAAATTTAATTTTTTTGTTGGTGCAGGCATGGTTACCCGGAATTCCAGGGTCAATCCCGTGAGCATCTATGGCATCGATGAATCCGGCGCAACCGCGCTCGGGCAGATTGCCAACAACATGACCTATGGAGAACTTGTCGACGTTACCCGCAACAAGCGAGGGATCGTTCTGGGGTCGGCGTTGGCAACCCATCTCGGGCTGCTGCCGGGAGATTCGGTTGCGCTTGTGATACTCGAGCCATCCGAATCTGGCGTGCGGCCGAAAATCCATCGATACGAGTTAGTGGGTACGTTCGAGATTGGCGTGGAGCTCGATGCGAGTCTCGTGCTGATTGACATTGGCTCACTCGGTCGCAACCTCGATTCTATCGGTAGCTTCGGCGTTCGGCTGACGCTTGACGATCCCCTTGATGTGGTGGCCGTTAGTGCTCGAATTGCTGAAGTCAATCCCGAATGGGAGTTGCTGAGCTGGTCAGACAATTACGGTGCATTGTTCCAGGCAGTGCGCCTCGAGAAGGCGATGATGTTCCTCATCCTACTGATGGTGGTTGCGGTCGCCGCGTTCAGTATTGTCTCCGGGCAGATGATGGTGGTGAATGACAAGCGGTCGGACATTGCCATACTGCGTACGATGGGCGCCTCTGCGTCCACGATAATGAAGGTTTTTCTGCTGCAAGGCGTTATTGTCTCCGGTATCGGCATTACCGTTGGCTTGCTGTGCGGCGCCGTTCTTGCGAACTATATAGGCGGTGTCATCGCGACGCTCGAGGGGTGGTTCGGAATCCAGGTGCTGGATGTCTACTACTTCGTTGAGGTGCCTTCGGTCGTGCGGGTGAGCGATTTGCTCGTCATCGCAATAGTTTCATCAATCCTATGCCTTTTCTCGGCCTGGTTACCGGCACACCGGGCGGCATTGATGAATCCGGTCGAGGGTTTGCACAGCGCTTGAAGCTATGGTGACCGCGTCCCTTGAGACAAGTGGCCTGATTTTCGCTGTCGCCGTGTTTCGCGACGGGCGCGCCATCGTTTGATGACATGCCAGCGCCAGGCGATCCGCGATAACACCATGGCGGTTACGCCGCTGACCCATCCGCACACCAGGCTGCCAAACACCAACGGGTAACCGATTACACCCGCATTCTGAGATAGCCACTCCCAATTCAGTTCGACGGCATCGACCGCCAGTTCCATATCGAGCAGCCACACGCCGAGGCGGTAGGCAAAGTAGAACATCGGCGGAATGGTGATGGGGTTGGTTATCCATACCAGAGCCACGGAGATCGGGAGATTGCATCTCGAAATCACAGCAAGGGATGCCGCTACGACCATTTGAAAAGGTATTGGCAGAAACGCACAGAACAATCCGATGAACGCAGCACCTGCAACGCTGCGTCGATGCAGATGCCAGAGTTCAGGTTCCTGTAGCCATCTTCCCAACGGTCGTAGTGCTGGAAGCTCACGAATCTGTTTGGGGTTTGGCAGATACCTGCGCAGGAACTTTTTTGGCATAAAGGAAATTATGCACCCTAGCGATGTATCAGGTATATGCGAACTTGGATGGTAGGATTTTGTTGTGGCGTCTGCCTGCTTGGGTTGGTGCATCAATTACCGATGCCGCTTCCCGTGCTCGCGATCGCGGCGGGCGTTGTAGGATGCCTATCGCTGGCAGGTCGGCTGTGGTTCGTCGGTAGCCTTTGTTTGGGGCTCATGTGGGGTGCGATCCACAACGATCAGGCGTTGTCGCAGCGGTTACCGGACTGCGTGGCCGGGCGGACGCTGGAGGTCGATGTGCGGGTGCTCGGCGATCCGGCTCCGCTGTTGACGGATACCGGGGTGCAAGTTGGGTTGCGTTTTCTCGCAATGGTCGTCGGCGCGCGAGGCAACGGCTGTGTGGCGTTGGATGGTCGTCGACTACGGTTGAGCTGGCACGGTGCGCCGGCAATGTTGGCCGGTCAGAACTGGCATCTGTCCGTTGGGATTAAACCCCCCTGGGGTTATCAGAACCCTGGCGGTTTTGACTACGAACGGTGGCTGCTCGGGCAACGTCTCGCCGGTACCGGGTACGTCAAAGCAGGGCAACTGCAAGTTCATGAAAACTCCTTTCAGGGCGTGGACGAAACCAGAAGTGCGCGCGCCACTCTCAATGCCCGGCTCAACGGCATGGCGCTCGACAACGTTGGTGTGTTGCGAGCTCTGACGATGGGTGACGCCTCCGGGCTCTCCAGTCGTTATTGGGAGCTGCTGCGGGCCACGGGCACAGTTCACCTCATGGTGATTTCCGGCCTGCACGTCGGGCTGGTCGGCGCTCTCGGTTTTTTCTGCGGTAAGTGGATGGCTCGTCTCGTGCCGTGGATGTTGCTCTGGACGCCCGCAACCTGGTGGGGTGCCTTGTTTGGCATCACGTTGAGTTTCATCTATGTCATCTTTACTGGTAGTGGGTTACCGGCGATCCGTGCGCTTATCATGGTGGTCGCGGGCTCGATTGCGGTATGTCTCGGGAGACGAACTCGGTTGAGCTCTGTTTTTCTGGTTGCGTTGACGATCATTCTCATTTGGGAGCCGCTCGCGGTTCATCAACAGGGTTTCTGGCTTTCGTTCGTTGCCGTCGCCGCGTTGTTGCGTTTTTTTTCTCACCGTGTCGACCGTCACGGCTGGGTAGTCACGTTTGTCCTGGCCCAATGGTGTCTGTTGATCGGGCTCACACCTGCCGTCGCGCTCATCATAGGGCAGGTTGCCTGGACTGGAGCCCTGGCCAATCTGCTGGTGCTGCCGTTGGTTAGTTTCTGTGTAATCCCGGCAGCCTTATTCGGTGTATTGCTGACGCTGGTTTCGGCGGACGTCGGGCGGTGGGCGTTTCTCATCGCGGATTGGTTCATTGGCTGGACGACATCCCTGCTCACCTGGTTCGGTGGATATCCCCTCGACCACACGGGCCACATCGACCCATGGTTGGTAGTTTGTGTCGGCGCTTGTGCGTGGACGGCGCTGGGCGGATACCCGTGGCGGCAGTTTTTGACGCTCGCCATGTTGTGGAGTTGTTGGGCTTGGCCAGTGGCAACCGGAATAGCTTGGGGAGAGTTTCGATTGATGGCTCTCGATGTCGGACAGGGGAGTGCCCTTGTCGTAGACACGAAGCAACACAGGCTGCTTTTTGATGCCGGGCCACGGTATTCGAGTGGCTTCGATCTTGGCGCAGCCGTGGTGGTGCCGAGTATCGCTGCCACGGGTCCCGAAAAGGTGGACGTCATCGTGATAAGTCATGGCGATGTCGATCATTCCGGTGGTTTGGGTTCGGTCGTTGCCGCTTACCCGGTTGGTAACATCTATTCGTCCGTGCAGTTGCCGGGAGCTCTGGCTTGTTCTGAAGGTATGAACTGGCGCTGGGACGGTATCGATTTCAGGATTCATCACCCATCCATGAGATTCCGGGAGTTGTTCGGTGGTGTCAAAGACAACGATGCGTCATGTGTTCTCAGCATCAGCAACACGAGACACACGGTGCTTCTCGCAGGCGACATCGGTCGCGATGTCGAAAGGTATCTGTCTCGGCGCTTGCCGGTTGACGTTACGCTGACAAGCGCGCCTCACCACGGAAGTCGAAGTTCCTCCAGCACTTCCTTTGTGCATTTGCTGAGGCCTGTACATGTTTTTGTCAGTGCCGGGCGGTTCAATCGCTATGGGCATCCCCATCCGGATGTGGTGCGTCGCTACCGGGAAATAGGCGCACACGTGTATGTTACCGGGGACAGCGGAGCGCTGATCTGGGAAAGTGCGCTACCTGAGCGGGTCGTAAGTTGGCGAGAGCAGCGCGCACGTTACTGGACACTTCCTCCGCCATAGAGGGTTTTCTAAGCTATGTCCGCATCCTCAGAAACTTTGGGTTTGAGGATGTCTGCGGCTATCTGACGGAGAGCGTCCGATGCGAACGTGATTTCCTCCAACCCACGAATACTGGTTATCCAACGATAGGATTTGTATCTCTCAGCCATCGTAAAAGAAGCTGAATCTGCCTTGATCAGGTGAAACACTTTCAGTACGGCCGCTTCGGGTAGTCCGTTCCCGCCGGTGCTGTCGATGCCGAGGATTTTCTCCGCAACGAGATTCTTCAGTGAGAAATTGGTTACCAGGAATCCTTTGATGGCAGACTGCCAGTCTTCGCCCACGATCAGGTATTGTCCGGGAAACATCCATTTGCCGTATTGTTGTACGAGCAATATCTGTTCGGCTTCGTTTACGACGACGGCACTCTGATAAACCTGGAAGTAGTCCCGTCCAACTTGGAGTTCTTCGCGTAGTCTTTCGACGCTTCGCCAGAGGTGTCGGCTGGTTTTGTTGACGAACTCCAAACCGATTCCGTTGTCTTCCACACGACGCACCACCATTTCGACAGTCGGGGTTGGATGGTTTTCCACGTCTGTCGGATTCAGCATGGTGAGTTTCACTTTGGCACCGGGTTTGATCGCAGGGTTTTCAAAGTGGACGAAGACCCCGCCTTCCGAAATATCGCGAGCGATACTGCGTAGTTTGCCAATCGAGGGATGTTGCAGTTCCACCAGAAATGGCAACTGAATACGCGGATGTTGTCGTCTCTCCATGAACTGCGGATTGTCCGAAGCTGGTCAAGAACCTCGTGAGCCGTTGAATTTGCCGAAAACGCACGCATTGTAACAGCAGCCGGAATTGAGGTGTTGGAATGCGTTTGGACAAAATGACCAGCAGACTGCAAAGCGCGCTGGGCGATGCTCAGTCTTTGGCAATTGGCAAAGATCATGCTTCGGTTGAACCGATTCACCTGATTGCCGTGCTCATTGAGCAGGCCAGCACGACGGCTTTAGTGTTGTTGGTCCGAGCAGGTGCACGGGGCGATGGGTTGAAGGAGCGTGTCAGTGAAGAATTGGCAAGGCTGGCGACGCTGAAGCGACCGACGGGTGAAGTCAATCTCTCACCGGCTCTTTCCAAAGTCTTCAACCTGGCCGACCGACTGGCTCAGAAGGCAGGTGACAGTTTTATCGCAACGGAGTTTGTGCTGTTGACGCTGTTGGAGGATTCGGTTGTCGGTAGGCTATGCGCAGATAGTGGTGTCGATAAACGGTCATTGGAGCGGGTTATCAAAGAAACGAGGGGGGGTGAGAAAGTGTCGGATCCCAATGCAGAAGAAAATCGTGAAGCGCTCGATCGTTACACTATCGATTTAACGGCACAGGCCGAGGCAGGCAAACTCGACCCGGTTATTGGTCGCGATGATGAAATTCGTAGAACGGTGCAGGTGTTACAGCGTCGTACCAAAAACAATCCCGTTCTGATCGGTGAACCGGGCGTAGGTAAAACGGCAATCGTGGAAGGACTGGCTCAGCGGATATTGAACGGAGAAGTTCCGGAGGGGCTCAAAGACAAACGCATCCTCTCTCTCGATATGGGAGCGTTGATTGCCGGAGCAAAGTTTCGTGGTGAGTTCGAAGAACGCCTGAAAGCGGTGCTCAATGAGTTGGCGAAACAGGAAGGGAGCGTCATCCTGTTCATTGATGAACTACATACGGTGGTGGGTGCGGGCAAGGCCGAAGGCTCCATGGATGCAGGCAACATGCTGAAACCTGCGTTGGCTCGGGGAGAGTTGCATTGTGTCGGTGCCACGACGCTGGACGAGTACCGCCAATACATCGAGAAGGACGCGGCACTGGAACGGCGTTTCCAGAAAGTGCTGGTGGACGAACCGAGCGTGGAAGATACCATCGCCATTTTACGCGGGTTGAAGGAACGTTATGAGCTGCATCATGCGGTAGACATCACCGACCCTGCGATCGTTGCGGCGGCGCGACTTTCCCACCGCTACATCAGCGACCGGCAACTGCCCGACAAGGCGATCGACCTCATCGACGAAGCGGCCAGTCGTATTCGTATAGAGATGGACTCCAAGCCCGAATCGATGGACCGACTGGAACGTCGTCTGATTCAACTCAAGATGGAGGGCGAAGCGCTCAAGCAGGAATCTGACGATGCGAGCAAAAAACGCTTAGAGGACCTGCGCAATTCCATCTCCGAGCTGGGCAAGGAGTACGCCGACCTCGAAGAAATATGGAATGCCGAAAAATCCGCGCTTCGCGGCGCTCAGGATTTGAAGGAAGAATTAGATGCTGCGCGCAATGAATTCGAATTAGCGCGTCGATCGGGCGATCTCGCGCGCATGTCAGAGCTTAAGTATGGGCGGATGCCGGAACTGGAAAAATTGCTCGCCAGTGCGAACGACGCGGGTGTCGCCTCGCGTCAACTGCTGCGCAACAATGTCACTGAAGAGGAGATCGGTGAAGTTGTTTCGAAGTGGACGGGAATCCCGGTAGCCAAGCTGCTCGAGGCCGAAAAGGAAAAGCTTCTTCGCCTGGAAGACATACTGCATAAACGCGTAGTTGGCCAGAACGAAGCTGTAGGGGTTGTAGCCGACGCCGTTCGCCGATCCCGTGCCGGGCTCTCCGATGTCAATCGCCCCAACGGTTCCTTCATGTTTCTTGGCCCGACGGGAGTCGGTAAAACGGAGTTGTGTAAAGCGCTTGCCGAAGTTCTCTTCGACAGTAGTGATGCGTTGGTGCGTATTGATATGTCGGAATTCATGGAGAAACATTCGGTAGCGCGACTCATTGGCGCTCCGCCCGGATACGTAGGTTACGAAGAGGGCGGCTATCTGACCGAAAAGATTCGTCGCAAGCCCTATTCGTTGATTCTACTGGATGAGATCGAGAAAGCGCATGCCGATGTGTTCAATATTCTGTTACAAATAATGGATGATGGACGATTGACCGATGGACACGGGCGCACGGTCGATTTTCGTAACACCGTCATGGTGATGACTTCCAACCTTGGCTCTGAAGCCATTCAAGCGTTGACCGAAGCGGGTGACGTTCAAGCGATCAAAAGCACGGTAATGGGAGTAGTCAGACAGCACTTCAGACCCGAGTTCATCAACCGAGTGGACGACATCGTCGTGTTCCATCCGTTGTCCAAAGACGACGTTCGACAGATTGCCGAGATTCAGTTGGAAATACTGCGGGAGCGTCTCAGGGAGCAGGAGCTCGACATCAAGCTATCCGACCAGGCAGTCACAGACCTCGTCGAGGAAGGCTACGATCCCGTTTACGGGGCGCGGCCACTTAAGCGGGTAATTCGCAAGCGCATAGAGAACCCGTTGGCGAGCAGGTTGCTGTCAGGCGATTTTTGCAACGGCGATGTCATTGAAGTTAGCGTTCTCGATGGACGTTTCGAGTTCGAAAAGCAGGCCTGAAAACTATTGTATATATATACAGTATCCATTAAGATCTGTTCAGCACGCAACGGCCATAATAGACATGTACAACATTCCTGAATCCTTGCCGTTATTTAGCGAACTCGAACCCGTTCGCGACGCCGATGTCTATCCTTTGAAAAGAGATCGTTCGTCGACACGGGATCGTTCGTTAAAACGCGATCGTTCGTTAAACCACCATCTCCGGGCCGCCCGCCGCCTTTCGAAGGTGGTGCGCAAACATCCGGACTATTCCAAAGAACAGACTCGGGTCGGGCAAGCTGTTTGCCAACACCTGATCGCTTTGTTAGCAGAGCCTGCCCGGGAGCCAACCGACTCAACCTGAGGAAATGACCCGCGGATAGGGAGCCAGATAGGGAACCGGGCACGAAACGAATAAAAAGACCGTGGTCGAGACTTAACACCCCCGCGTTCCCGTTTTAACATTCTGATCCCGGTCCGGGATAATGTTCAATTTGTGAAACCTTCACTGGGAGTCCAGCGAAGGTCGACATACTATCCCCCTCCCGATGAGAGTGGCTCAAGGCTTCATGATTACCAAATGTCTGTTTCCCGTTGCCGGATACGGTACCCGGTTCCTGCCGGCGACGAAGGCGATGCCCAAGGAAATTTTGCCAATACTGGACAAACCCCTGGTGCAATACGGGGTCGAAGAGGCGCTGGCGGCCGGGTTGACCAATATCGGTTTCGTCACGGGACGAGGCAAACGCGCGATAGAAGACCATTTTGATGTCAGCTACGAACTCGAGCATCAGATCGCCGGCACCGGCAAGGAAAAAGCGCTGGAAGGCATTCGCGAACTGATTGAGAAGTGTACGTTTTCCTACACCCGACAAATTGAGATGAAGGGTCTCGGCCACGCGATCTTGACCGGGCGAACGGTGATTGGCGATGAGGCTTTCGGTGTCGTACTTGCCGATGACCTTTGTTTCGGTGAGGGAGAAGGTGTGTTGGGGCAGATGGTGGCTCTGTTCAACCAGTTTCGCTGCAGCGTGATTGCCATCGAAGAGGTGCCGGCTGATCAAACCCACAACTACGGGATCATTGTCGGGGAAAAGATCAGTGACAACATTTTTCGAGTTACCGATATGGTGGAAAAACCTGCGCCAAAAGATGCACCCTCCAATCTTGCGATTATCGGACGTTACATATTGACGCCGGATATTTTCGAGATTTTGGAAAAAACGGAACCGGGCATCAATGGAGAGGTACAGATCACCGATGCGTTGTTGCAACAATCCCGATCGGGATGCGTGATTGCCTACAAATTCAAAGGTAGACGTTTCGATTGCGGTTCGGTTGCTGGGTTTGTTGAGGCCACCAATTTTTGTTACGAGCAGAAGTATCTGAAAGCCGACTAGCCCGGATATTGCACGAGGACGCAGAGTTTTGGGTGAGAGATCGTGGTCGTCATGACGGCTCGTGACCGAAAGCGTAGCCGTAGCTACGGAAGCGCGGACCCGTTTGCGCTCGCGCAAACAGGTCCGCGTTCGCATAGCGAACGCGCTGAACATCTGGCGTC
>JACZXA010000241.1 GCA_022571865.1 Pseudomonadota bacterium | reverse complement strand
TGTGTATGCTTATTTACTCCTTTTCTGTCGGGCCGGCAATCGCTTTCCGCCTATGGTTACTGGCCTTGGAAACAACCGCTTTGATCGGGAGCGCCAACCTCGATATGACGAATGCTCAAGAGCACGTCGTTGATCGGTCCCGAAATTCTAATCTAAAGCATGAGCGATGACGCCGATCGCAATCAGCGCGACACCAGCCCATGTCAGCCTCGTGCATTGTTGCTCCGATAGATCCTTCAACACAGAGACGTATTTGGACATCAGCCCCCCTGCCGTAAGCCCGACGAATAGCATCGCCGCTCCAATTACGGACAACACCAGTTCTATGTGCATGCGCTCCTCCTCAGAGAAATTAGGACTTACGGTCTCGGAAACATTTCTACAAACGGATTGCCATTGCCTTGCTTGGTTTTTATCCGGTCGTTTCGAGTGAACTCCCATGCCTCTGGAGGATCATCATTGGACCATTTGAGATACCTGGCGAGTTCACCGCTCTCTAGCTCTAATCCATGCTGAGCAGCCATATAGAGCCAGATCCGTGCAACCTCGCCTTGCTTGACTAGTGGTGGTTCGGCTACCGCGCTGGTCCACTCGAAGTCACAGGCACCGAGTTCGCCAAACGGTCTGCAATACCGAGTGGCCGTGTTCAGCTCACAGCGAGTGCGTTTTCAAACCTAAACCAGTTTCACAATGGATACTACGGCTCCCTTTAAATCAATTGGTTATTAAAAACCTACGGGGTAAGCGTTGTAGGAATTATCTGACAGATAACAATGCGGGTTAGCATTAGATCAGCCACTTTCAATTCAGGCATTCTATGCGGTCCAGAACTACAACGGTATTCCATTGCCGTTCGTGTGAAGGCAGCATGGGAGCCGTGCCACGGTAACCGCCCAAGGGGGAATCCTAATGTCGTCAGCTACCGCACCGCTGTCCCAGGACAGATCCATGACCTTTTCGCGCTTTGTTTTAGTGTCAGCGATCACCGCTGTGCTCGCAGGCTGTGGCGCAGCCCACGTCAGAACCGAATTAGATTTCGTAGATATTGAACAGTATGCGAACGTCTATATCGGTAGAGTTGATCTCTACTCAAAGGAGCAATCCGCACAAACCAACGAAGATTTGCAGATGAAATTGGAGGAATGGCAAAGGTTTGCCCGCTCCGAGATTGAACAATATGTCCGCGGAAGTAGCTTTCAACTCGTAAATCAACTGCCAAGCGACCCAGAGAGAACTCTGATCATCAACACGGACATTAACGTGGCTTACGGAAACAGAGCACTGCGGTATTTTGTTGGTTTTGGTGCAGGCAAAGGTGGTGTTGATTCGACGTTGGTTATTGTTGACGCAAAAACAGGCGCAGAAAAGTTCAAGGCTGTTGCTGAAAGCGATCTTGCGATAGGTGGATTCGGTGGCGATATGGGTGCGGTTTTAAGGAAAAATATCAGGAAACTCACGGACCAAATACCAGGCAGTATGTAGAGAGGGTACTGACAAGTTAACTTTTTCATTCGAATAAAAAAGCTCTTTTCTTGCAAGCCATGCCGAATCGAATCCTGCTGATCGGAGTATCGCTCCTTCTCTTGGCTAGTTGTGCAGGCGTCCAGCTCAGCGGCCCCACCGCCGCACTCCACGCCGCCTCGCACTCCGGCAACCTCGAACAAGCCAGAGCGATTGTAATGACCCAACCTCTTCTGCTTGGGCAGCCGCCATTGACAGTAAGCGCAATCTCCCATCTCCATGATGGCTGATGTCTTCCGAAACATACTCCCAGACGGTGTACCATGCAATCGCACACCCAGGGTGCAGTTCGTGCCTAATAGGAACCCGCGTCCACTTGCCTTGGAGAAAGCAGCAGCTTGTTCGATTTACGAAGCGATGATCAATCCCCGCGGCTACTGGGTAGGTTCGGCATGGATGCCATCTGGCGTAGCCTTGTCCTCTAAAGCAATGCCCTCTGGAGACATGACAGCAGCTTGGATTTGAGCGAGCTTTCGGACAATAGTCTCTGCCTGTTGCTTGGTTAAACCGTACCGGGCGCTACTCTTTAGGATTTCAAAGTGTTTCAGAAGTTCTGACTTGTAGCGGCTTACGCAGATTTCCCATCTCTTTTTCTTACGTTCATATCGATCTATCTGGTAGTGATCGACATCAAAAACCGTCGGAGTTTCCGAGCTAGTCTCGACACTGATAGATCCACCATGCGCGAGGATGACTTCTAGACTGCGGTTGAACCTTGGTTTTTCACAGTTGTTCAAAGGTAGTTGCCAGTCCAGTGCTGCTCGCACCTGTTCGTGGATTTCTGCTGACGTGTCACACGATAGGGTGATCAAAACCAGTGCACAGAGTAGTTTGAGCGGGCGGTGTTGTAGCCCACGGAATGATGAGATGGACTCCCCGTGCCAATATGTAGACGGCATCAAAGTGCCAAACATATATGTGATTAACGGCATCAAGGAGTCCATCAAATGAATACTACGACTATCGCAGTGGATCTGGCAAAGATTGTGTTTCAAGCCCATGTGGCCAATGGCGCTGGCCATGTACGCACCGGATCACCATCGTGGGCTTGGTGGGTGGCGGGTGTCACAGTTGGGCGCAGAAGACCAAAAAAGCTGCGCTAATAATCCCACTAACGCGAGTCCAGATAGAGTCTAGCGGGTTGAGTCAATCGGGCTTTTAAGAGTCATTCGATTTTATCAGTCCGGCTGCCTATGAGGCGCCGGAAGCGCCAAAAAGGTCTACCGAGTGGGCCATAAGACGCGATTCTTTCAACCAGGTGAAATCCACAACGCTGTATCCAGTAAACGTGTACATCGTTGTCTGCAAGAACTACATTCTCCAGCAGCGTATACCCGGTCGACAGATTATCTATCCAGGTTTTGCTTTCTCTAATGAAGCGCCGCTTGTGTCGCTCGAACAGAAGATCGGAACACACGAACCACGGTGCGCCCATAACCATATTGGAACCAGTCGTAATCCTCGCCACACCGAACATGGAGATGACCTGATCATCTGAGATCACTGAATAGGTTCGATTTTCTGGCCGTGAAAATGCCGCCAAAAGACATTGTTCCGGTGCCTTGCCCGTGGCGGCATGTAACTCGAACCTATCTACTTCACGTAGAATCGGAACCAATTCAATTACATCGCGCAGCTCGCTTTGCCTAACAAAAGCTACCACCGGGATTCACGCTACTTACGTTTATACAACTTTGCCAAGCCGTAGGATCGATCTCTTAGCTTCGTAAGGTATGGAACCTTTGGGTCGGGTAGGTAGGCATCTGAGATATGAGAAGCTATGAACAGCAAATACCCCATAAACAAAGGGGTATAAGGAAAAAATGAGTAAGTATGAGAAGCTATGAATAGGCTTTCTAACGGATACCTCTTCCGCCAGCAATATCAGCGAGTGCACCTGACAGGGTAAGTTTCATGCAATGCCCCAAATGCGAATCCGAGTTCGAGACGATCGTATACGAGAACGTCGAGGTAGACCGCTGCACTAGTTGCGGAGGGATCTGGTTTGACGCGCTGGAGAAGGAAAACCTTATGCTAATCCAGGGAGCTGAGCGTATTGATATCGGCGATAAGCGTGTTGGCAAGAAATACAATGAGATGCAGGACATCAACCCATCAACTGTCCTAAGTGTGAAGTAAAGATGTTAAGAATGGCTGACAAAACCCAATTCCATATCGAATATGAGTTTTGCCCCACCTGTTTAGGCACCTTCTTCGATGCCGGGGAGTTCAAAGACCTAAACGAACTTACTTTCGGCGAACGCTTTAAAAAGATGGTCGATATTTGGTTATCAGTTAGGTGACACAAGGCTACTCTTTGTTGCCTCTCCCACACACGCTAGTTCCCACCTTTCCGTGCAGCAAGCGTGAGCGACCATCGTGGTCCGTCGTAAAGATCTGTACCCTCGATATCCGTGATCCAACCGTCCTCCTTGAGAAACTTCAGGCTGGCTTTCACATCGATTGCTTGAAAATTACCTTTGTCTACGAGCCGCGTGAATATTGTTGCCTCGCCTATCGACTCCTTTTTCACGTGGACAAAGCCAACGATTGCTTTTTGTAAAACAGAAAGGTCGCTGTATGGCGTCATGTGACTCTGTTATCGCTTGGGTCAGACCAGAATAGGCACCCGCTGCTCGCCTCCCTTTCCTGGTGTGCCGTCGGCGTTGGCCCTTCGGGGTCGGGGATGCAACCGTATGCGAGGGAAGTTAGCTCGCTTCGGGTCACCACGCCCCGGGTGATTACCCGGTATTTGATGAACAACACCCCAGCAAGTGTGTTCAGTTCACAGCGAGTGCTTTGTGAAAGCTAATCCTGTTTCACCCTGGATGCTACGAATTAATGGGCATCAGAAGCGCAGCGGCTAAGGCCATTCCGATATATAACCCTTATTCGCAGGCGAGTAGTCATAGTGGTGTGACAGCCCGGAGGTTCAGGCAACACGCTTAATTTGCTGACATCAATACCAATGATATTTGCCAATGGGGAATCCTCAGTAAATGGGTGATACCCTCCCAAGACTTTCCTTGTGAATGCAGACTCACCGTTGGAGCAGGGTCTTAGATACCGTTCAGTCTTAAAGGGAAGTGTCCATGGCCGAGGGACTTGACCTATCCTGCGGGCTTGTTGCCTGGGAAATATTTCGAGTTCACCTCGGTCGTGGACAAGCTACAACATTCGAACTCTAGCCTCCGAAATGCTGCGAAAAGAAAGATACAAGGAAATATTAAAGTGCTGTTCCAGAAAATATCGATGTACTGAATCGAGGTGACTTGCGCTATTTGATGGAATTGTGCCCTGGATTTTTGCGGATGCAGCAGAATCTCAATTCGCACCTGGTAAAAGTCTCCAGAGGTTGGAGGGCGATCTCGCATGCTGGTTGTTGATGATCCAAGGCATCTGCGTGACTTGGAACGACAGCCGAAGATGGATCAAGAGTCGTGGGACACGGCATTACCTCACCAACTTAGTCCGGAAGCGCAAAAGCAACAACATAGGCGCCGCCAGCTCCCGGGAACACAAAGTGGCCACCCGCTGAAATCACAACATATTGTTTAGCTTTCGCGCTGGTTCGGTAGGTCATTGGCGTTGCCATCCCAGACGTGGGTAGCCTGCCTTTCCACAACTCCTCTCCCGTTTCAGTACTGAAGGCGCGCAGATAATAGTCAAATGCGGTTGAAGCAATAAACGTAAGACCGCTCGCAGTGACTGCTGGTCCGCCAAAGCTGGGCGATCCTTTGACGAATCTGCCGACAACGGGAAAGAAATCTTCCAACGTGCCTAGCGGCACTTCCCAACGTTTTTCTCCCGAATTGAGGTCTATCGCCACCAGTGTGCTAAGGGGTGCTCCACTGCAGGGAATACCGAATGAAGACATCATCGGTTCTGTGGAAGCGCAGTAGGGCGAACCAATCTGACGAAAGTCACCAAATTCTTCGCAGTCCGCGCGTTCCGTCAATTTAACGACGAAGACCGCAAAGGTTGTATTCAAGATTGCAATATTGCGAATTGGATCAACGGCAGGTGCGCCCCAATTGTTACCACCAAGAGGGCTTGGATAGACGACGGAACCCCGTAGAGAGGGTGGGGTAAATATTCCTTCATTATGCAGACTTGCCAATTGTTCCTCACAGGAGGCGCGATCCCAGGGTGTGAACGCCCGGATGTCATCTTTGGTGAAGCGCTGAGGATGCAAGGGCGCGGGCACCGTGGGAAATGGCTGCGTTGGCGATAGGGTCTCGCCCGGAACCGCACCGCCTTGTGGTACGGGCCTTTCTTCGACAGGAAACAGGGGTTCACCCGTCTCCCGGTTCAACAAAAACAAATGGCCCATTTTTGTCGGTTGCGCAAGCGCAGGAATGATCTCCCCATCGCGTTCAAAGTCGTACAACGTGGGTTGCGAAGGCGTGTCGTAGTCCCAAACATCATGGTGAACCATCTGAAAGTGCCAGACCACTTCACCCGTGCCACCGTCCAAAGCCACGACAGAACTCGAATAATAGTCGAGGCCATCCCGATCGCCGCCGTAATAGTCCGCAAACGTATTACCCGTCGGCAGAAACACGAGGTTACGATCCCGATCAACGGAAATGATTGACCACACATTGGAGGTCCCGGCTTCGTATTTCTGATCACCCGAGAGATCCAACTGCGGTTCGCGACCGGGTGGGATCGAATCCCAAAACCAAACTAATTCGCCCGAAACAACGTCATAGGCGCGTACTACACCGCTCGGAATATCTCTCCTCGTGCTGTCAGCTACGAGCGCGCCCAGTATCGCCTTGTTGTCGAGAATTGCAGGCGGAGAGGTGACGGAATATTCGCCTTGTAGGTGCGGATTTAGGCCTTCGTTCAGGTTCACCTCACCATGGTCACCAAAGCCTTCGCACAATTCACCGGAAGCCGCATCCAACGCAATCAATCTACCATCAAGGGTGCCAGTCAATATTCGATGGCTACAGAC
>JACZXA010000051.1 GCA_022571865.1 Pseudomonadota bacterium | reverse complement strand
GGGTAAGTTAGTGCGCGAGGCTCATACCAGAGATGCCGAGGTAGTCATGTTGCCGGAGGCATTTGCGTTTCTCGGTCCGGAAAAAGAAAAACGCAAAATCCTCGAACGCTTACCCACTGACCCATACGAAAAAGGAGGGCCGATTTTTGAGCAGTGTCGGGAGCTTGCCTGCAGGTACGCGGTTCATCTCGTACTGGGTGGGTTCCACGAAGATGTGGATGATCCTGACAAGTGCTTCAACACCTGTGTACATCTCGGCCCCGACGGTGCCATCGTCGCTCGGTACCGAAAGATACATCTGTTCGATGTGCAACTCGGCGACGGAACTCAACTGAACGAGTCCGCACGGACTTTTGCCGGCGAGGACATCGTCACCACCGAATTGCCGTTCGGCGTGTTGGGTTTGAGCGTATGTTACGACGTGCGGTTTCCCTATCTCTACCAGAGCCTGGTGGATCGTGGCGCAATTGCCGTCACCGTGCCTTCGGCTTTCACCCAAACCACCGGGGCTGCGCACTGGCATGTGTTGTTGCGCGCCAGAGCTATCGAATGCCAAAGCTATGTGCTGGCCCCCGCCCAACATGGTAACAACTGGCGCAAACGGTTTTGCTACGGGCATTCGTTGATCATCGATCCCTGGGGGGTGATCATTGCAGAATGCGATGAGGGGGACGGCATCGCGGTTGCGGAAATTGATCCTGATTACGTCAGCAAGGTGCGCGCAGAGCTGCCCAGCCTCTGCCACAGACGTTCCCTGGACCGGAATATTCGTGAACAATCCAGGCTAAAATAGGCGCACAGGTTTTCTAGAGATTATTTTTTGGGCTCAACCAGCAGAACACTCGTCGTCTTTGCGGCACTGATCGTCATCGTCGCCGGTCTCAAGGCAGCCGAAGATCTGGTGGTGCCTTTCCTGCTGGCCGCATTCATCGCAACGATTGCCGTAACCCCGGTATTCTGGCTGGAAAAACATCGGGTGCCCGTTGCGATATCAATTTTTGCGGTAATGGTGACCTTGGTCATCGTGCTGATTGGAATCGGTGCACTGGTGGCGCAATCGGCTGGTGAGTTTACCGACCGTCTGCCGTTTTATCGGGAAAATTTGACTGCGCAGGTGA
The DNA here is from genome assembly GCA_022571865.1 of Pseudomonadota bacterium. GTDB lineage: Bacteria > Pseudomonadota > Gammaproteobacteria > Pseudomonadales > Azotimanducaceae > SMWK01. The sequence continues at coordinate 23,216 of JACZXA010000051.1, read as the reverse complement.
ACGGCGTCATCGCCTGGCTTGGGCAATTCGGTATTGAGATTTCGAGCGAGCTGATTTCAACCTACTTCGACCCGGCGAAAGCGCTCGAGTTGGCTGGTAGCACTCTGAAAGGTTTCGGGACTGCGCTGGGCAACGGCTTTCTGATCCTGTTGACGGTAATTTTCATACTCGCAGAAGCGTCGAGCTTTCCACGCAAACTTCGTGATGTGCTCAATAATCCCGAACGGAATCTGCCTTACTTTGCTCGTTTCGCCGAGAACGTCAACCGTTACATTGCGATCAAAACCACCGTGAGCATCGCGACCGGCTTCATCATCGGCATCTATCTCACCATCCTCGACGTCGACTTTCCCGTGCTGTGGGGTTTGCTTGCCTTCCTGTTGAATTACGTCCCGACGATCGGCTCCATCATCGCAGCCGTCCCTGCGGTGTTGCTCGCGCTGGTGCAACTCGGAACGGGCAGCGCACTGTTGACGGCGGCCGGCTACGTGGTCGTAAACATCATCATGGGCAATGTTGTCGAACCGAGGTTTATGGGTAAGGGTCTCGGACTTTCGACACTCGTGGTGTTTCTTTCATTGGTTGTGTGGGGTTGGATGCTGGGACCGGTTGGCATGTTGTTGTCCGTGCCGCTCACGATGACGGCTAAAATTGCGATGGAAGCCAATCCCTCCACCGTATGGCTTGCCCACTTGCTCGGACCGGCCGGTGCGCTGCCGAATCCGACCGAACCCATCGGCGGCGGGCAGGCGGATAACCCGGATGACGAGCGCAAGGCTCCAACCGGATAAGTCGTGAACTACGAACGCGACAACATCCACCAGATGACCGGTTATACCTCGGGCGAGCAACCGACCGACGACTCCACGCTGAAGTTGAACACCAACGAGAATCCCTATCCGCCGAGCCCGCAGGTACAGTCTAAATTACTCGATCTGCACGTCGAATCGTTACGAACGTACCCTAACCCGACCGCCGATGCGCTTCGTGACCTGCTCGCGATGACGCACGCGGTACACCGCGACAACATCGTGGTAACACACGGAGGCGACGAAGCGCTGCGGCTTGCGGTTACGACCTACGTTGAGCCCGGAACCGCTTTCGGCATGGCCGACCCCAGCTACTCGCTGTATCCCGTGCTGGCTCAAATTCACGGAGCCCCGCTGGTTAAGGTGCCGTTGGATGACAATTGGGATCTGCCGCGCAGCTTTGCAGACGAACTCAACGAAGCCGGTGCAAACCTGGCATGCATCGTCAATCCGCATTCCCCTTCCGGTACGCTCATGAATACCGATCGAATCGGCCAGCTGGCGCAAAGCTTCAACGGGGTACTGCTGGTTGACGAAGCCTACGTGGACTTTGTAGACCCCGCATTGCGTTATGACGCGGTACACCTCGTGAATGCGTTCGACAACCTGCTGATCTTGAGGACGTTCAGCAAGGGTTACAGCCTGGCGGGGCTCCGTCTCGGTTATCTCATCGGCGCCGAATCACTTATCGAACCCTTACTGCAAAAAACGCGGGACAGCTTCAACGTCGATTACCTCAGCCAGGTGCTGGGTGAAGCCGCAATAACGGATCGTGCGTACGCCGAAGAAACCTGGGCTAAGGTCCGTGCCGCTCGGCGCATATTGCGAGATGAACTGGTGGGCCTGGGTTTTGTGGTGAAACCTTCACAGAGTAACTTCCTGCTGGCCGAAGTTCCCTTGAGCTTGCCGAAGGTGGCTGAACAGATATACCTCGCGTTGAAGAACGCCGGAATACTGGTTCGCTATTTCGATACGCCATTGCTCGACGACAAGCTGCGCGTTACCGTCGGTACGGAAGATCAGAATCGACAACTCATCGAAGCGTTGCAGATAATCCTCAAAAGCTAGGCATCATATGAAAGGTCACCTGAGCGCCGCTGATATCGACGAACTCGAAGAAGTTCGCCGCCAACATCAGTTCAACGACAACGCCGTGCGTCTTACTCGAACACTGGGCGTCAAAGTGGGGCTCGCGCGCATCGGCGTTCATCTGATACGCCTCGAGAGCGGGCGCGACAGCACCCAGTTTCACTACCACGATAACGACGAGGAGTTCGTATTCATCGTATCCGGCCATGGCATAGCGGACATCGGGGACGAATCTTTTGAGGTGGGGCCTGGAGATTTCATGGGGTTCCCCGCGCCCTCACCCGCTCACAGCCTGCATAATCCCCATGAGGAAGATCTGGTTTACCTGATGGGCGGTGAACGCAACGCGGCAGACGTGGTTCACTACCCACGCATCCAGCGATCGATGATCAAATCCCACGGGCGTAAGCGCTGGGTGGACTGGGGTCATTTACACGAATTGCCATGACATACAGTCGGTTACAGTTCCAGTTGTGAGTTCAACTCCTCGAACTCACTGGACCATTCGGCCTGCAGTTTCAATTTCTGGAACTTTGGTTTGCGACCGCGATCGGCAAGTAGCAGGCCTTCCAGTTCGACTATACGTTCCAGAATCTGTTCGGCATCACCCACGTCGTTGGTAGGATTCACAGACCGGCTTGCCACGGGCGAACCTGTATAGCCGCCGCCGGGTTCGGACGCGAAGAAGAGTTCCAGGTGGTGGATTTCCTCGAGACGACCTTCGTTGATCCAGAGATAGCGGCTGGCGACGGTCTCCAGAAAACGTCGATCGTGGGAGGTTATCAGCAACGTTGCGTTGCTGGACAACAACTGCTTTTCCAACTGCTCTTTACCATCGATGTCGATGTGGTTGGTTGGTTCGTCCAATCACCAGAAAATTGGGACGCAACATCGCAAGGACCACAAACAGCAGACGCGCCCGCTCGCCTCCGCTCATGCGCGAAACCCGCTTTTGATGTTCCGAATAAGGGAAACCTGCCTTGATGAGATGCTGGCGAATCCGCTGCTCATCGCTTTGTATTCGGTTACGCACGAACATCAACATCGTATCGACGCCCGAAACTTCATCGAGTTCCTGGCCGTAATACCCGAGGCTGGTCTGTGGGCTGTAACGGGTGTGCGATTCTCCGTTGGCAAAAGCCGCAACCAGTTCCTTGATGAACGTGGTTTTTCCTACGCCGTTGTGGCCAAGCAGGGCAACCCGTTCTCCCGGACGGATGACCAGGTCGTCGATTCGAAACAGTTCACGGGAGGTAATGTCGATGGTTAGATTTTCCATTGCCACAATCTGCCTGGCAGGGGGTGTCACCCAGCTTGAGATCCAGATCGAGCCCGGACCCTTGAGTCACGAAGGTCTTTTTGCTTCTAAACGATCGATGCGTTTTTCCATGCTTTTCGCCCGACGAGCGAGATCTTCGTTATCGTACGCCCTGCCCCAGATGGCCAGCCGCTTCGCACTCACCTTGAGGGCGTCGATCTTGCGCTCCTCGGCGGCACGGGTGCGAGCGTCGGCTTCATCCATCGCAAGCAGCTAATTGAGGGGAATGGCCCAGCGTCCCCGGCCGGCTCCTCGAACATACGGTCGCGCAGGGTACCAGAGAACTGCGGCACGACAAGATGAGTCATACTCGAACAAAACATCAGCGAATCGCGACAGTATGAGAACAAACTCGAATCGGAGGCCCAGTGCCTGAATCATCCACATCCTCGTTGAGGAAATCCCAACCAGTCGCTCAGAAACGCACTATTGGTGCCGTGCTGTTTCCAGAATTCGAATTGCTCGACATCTTCGGCCCGTTGGAAATGCTCGGGGTGCTTCCGGATTATTTCGAGATCGTCACGCTCGCAGAACACGCCGATCCCGTTGCGAGTACCCAGGGACCACAAACGGTCATCGACCGGATCTTCGCAGATCCGGGTGAACTGGACGTGCTGCTGGTGCCGGGCGGGAGAGGAACACGCAGGGAGGCTGAAAACCCCGCGATGCTCGATTTCCTTCGCTCGACCTACCCAAAGCTCGAGTACCTCGCTTCCATCTGCACCGGGTCGGGGCTACTGGCAGCCGCCGGGCTCCTGGACGGCAGGCGTGCGACCAGCAACAAAAAAGCGTTCGCTTGGCCTCAGACATTGAGCGACAAAGTTTCCTGGATTCCCGAAGCACGGTGGGTCGAGGACGGGAACATCTTTACCGCATCGGGCGTCGCTGCCGGAATCGACATGTCACTCGCCCTGCTTGCAACGTTGTTGGACGACAAGATCGCGCGGCGGGTGGCTGAGTACACCGAGTATGATTGGCATCGCGATAGTTCCTCGGACCCGTTCGCAAAGCTTGCGGGTCTGGGGTAACACATGTTCCCACTCCACGACGAAAACCCGCTGGTTAATACGCCCTATGCGACCATCACGCTCATCGTGCTGAACGTGCTGATCTGGTTTGGGGTCCAGGGTTTCGGCAGCACTTATCCGCTGGCTGAATCGCTCTGTCTTTACGGGCTCGTACCCGGAGACCTGCTGGGCCAGATTGATCCCGGAACTCAGATTCGACTCGCCGATGGTCTGGTCTGTGAGCTCGACGGACAGCCCAATCCAACCACTGTGATCAGCTCGATGTTCATGCACGGCGGCTGGTTCCACATCATCGGCAACATGTGGTTTCTCTGGGTATTCGGCGACAACGTGGAAGACGTGATGGGACCCTTTCGATTTGTCGCCTTTTACCTGTTGTGTGGTCTGGCGGCAGCAGGTGCCCAGATCGCGACAAATGCGGCGAGCCCCATTCCCATGGTGGGGGCCTCGGGCGCCATCGGTGGCGTTATGGGCGCCTATGCGTTGCTGTTTCCGAAGGCACGGGTGCACACCCTGTTATTCCTGGGTTTCTACGTCACGACCATTGCCGTTCCCGCCGTATTCATGTTGGGTTACTGGTTCGTCCTGCAATTATTACAGGGAGTCCCCTCGTTGGGTTCGACCCAGGGTGGCGTGGCATTCTGGGCGCACATCGGCGGTTTCGTCACAGGCATTGCCCTTATCCATCTATTCAAACGCAGTGATTACGTGAGTGCCCATCAGGCGCAACCACAACGGCGCGTTTCCCGTCACCGCTGGTTTTAGACTCGTGGATTAACCCTGATGTGACGATAACGTGCGCACGCAGACGCGTAACAGGCAAAAAGCGTAACCACGTAATGCTCGCACAGATTTTGCGCACACGCTGTGATGGGAGCATACGCTAGCATATGTGACCTGAGTGGAAATCGGCACGCGCGTAGCAGATAGGCGTAGTTTGCCTGTTAAAACGCGAGTTCCAGGCGGTCTGCGCCGCGGATGATCGTCACATCGAGGTTAAGTGCAAATTGCCAAACAATCCCCATTGCGCCAATCTTCACGTTCCAGCAAGGGAGAGAAAATGACCACACAACTACCCGCCGTGAGCCTCGCGAGTGTTCCGGGACGTCGCAAAACCATCATCGAACTCGTGGGTGAAATCGAACGCCGTGGCTTTCCGGGTATTTTCTGCCCGAGCCTGGGTGACAACCTCGCGTTATGCGAAGCCATCGCACTCAGCACCAACGAGATCGTTTTCGGCACCAGCATCAGCCCGATTTATACCCGCAACGTTTTCGACTATGCGCAAACAGTGGGGTTCATCCACGAGGTATCCGGGGGGCGGTTCCGATTTGGCGTCGGCGTAAGTCACGAGCCCGCGATGAAACGTCTAGGGGTGGAACTGGGTAAACCGCTCACTGATATGCGCGACTTCGTAGCCAACCTGAAAGCCGTTCCCCGCGCAGGAGAACTGCCTCCTATCGTCCTTGCGACATTGCGCCAGAAGATGATCAAGCTATCGGAAGAAATCGGCAATGGGATGGTTTTCGCCAACGGTGCTCGTTCCCATATGTCGACTTCACTGAACGTACTGGCTGACGACACACGCACCGATCCGGATTTTTTCATCGGCAACATGATCCCCACCTGCATTTCGGATGACGAGGAAGCGGCGAAAGCCGTCAATCGACGTACGCTGACGAGTTACGCCACCCTGCCGAACTACCGAAATTACTGGAAAGAAGCAGGTTACGTCGAGGAGATGGAGGGCGTCGAGGCGGCCATGGCTGCGGGTGATATGGAAAAGATTCCCGCCTGCCTGTCGGATCGCTGGTTGGCCGACACCACCTTGTTCGGAACGGCCAGCAAGGTTCGTGAAGGCATCGAGGCATGGTTCGACGCCGGCATAAAAACGCCGATCATCGTGCCGTCTTCGGCTGTGGGCAATCAGCTCAAGGCGTTGGAGGAGTTCTTCGCGCTTTGGGACTAACTTCGACTGCACTTGAAATGACCATGAAACCAACCCGCACTAACTCGTTGAGCCAATGACCGGTTTCCTGATCAGGACTCTGATAACAGCGCTCGGGCTCTGGCTCGCTACGGCCATCGTTCCCGGTGTACACATCGCGGACAACGTCACCCTCGCGTGGGCTGCGGTGTTGCTGGGTGTAGTCAACGCGATTATTCGCCCGCTGCTTATCCTGCTGACCCTGCCGATCACCTTGGTCACCCTGGGCTTTTTCCTGCTCGTGGTCAACGCAGGCATGTTCGGTCTCGTTGCCTGGTTGCTTGACGGATTTCACGTGTCGGGTTTTTTCCCAGCGTTTTTCGGCGCAATCGTCGTCGCAATCAGCGCTTGGTTCGCTTCCGGATTCATCGGTCCAAAGGGGCGTTATCAGGTGGTCGTCAAACATCGCAAGTAGCGCGTCAAATATCACTCAAAATCGGATTATATTGGTAATAAATTAGCCGTTTGAGCCAAATTAGTAGAGAAATAGAGACAATAAATCCCAATTCATCCACTAAACTTACCAAAGAAACCTGATTTGGTGGTGAATCCATGTTGGCGAAGCGGTTGGCCCGGCTTTTTTTCGAGCACCCCAGAACCGTTGGAGAAACTTACCGCGAGCACCTCTGGCACGCCACGCGCATCGGTGCAAGCTTGATGGTGACCGGTGGTGCATGTTTCATCCACGCGCTGTTCCCGGGCCTGTGCGTCAGTACCGCAAGCAACAAGATCCGCTCCCTCGCAGTTCAGATAGAGAAGCGCCTGGACAGCGTGCAATCCTCCGACGCCGCTATCGCCAATCCCGCAGGCGACCACCCGGTGCCTTTGATGAGGTCGGAGAAACGGCCTAACTAGTTCCTGTCCGGAAATTCGCTCCTGCGAATTTTCCTCCGTCGGTTTGCTACACAAACCTCGCATTTTCCTTCGGAAAAGGCGCGTACGCAGTGGTGCGTCCATGCACCGCACGCTAGCCCAGCCCAAAATACAAGTATTTTGGACAGGAACCAACTAACTCGACTACTACCCCCGACCCACCTGCCAATCCGCTGTAACAGACCGCGGCTTGTGCAATAATCGATGTCGAGGGGGAGCTCACTCATGAACGCAAGACTTTCGCGTCGCCGCTTCATCAAGGGCGTGATCGCGTCCAGTGTCGCGGCTGCAAGCACATCTGCCTGGTACAGCGCCGCCCAGTCCGACAGGCCCCAGGGTTCGGTAGAACGATTACTCACGATCAACGTCAATGGTAAAAAACGTCGGGTAGACGTGTTGCCTCAGGAAACACTCGCGCACACGTTACGCTACAAGCTCGGGCTGACCGGTACCAAGCTCGGTTGTAATCGAGGCGAATGCGGTGCCTGTACGGTGCTGGTGGACGACATGACTCACTACTCCTGCTCCATGTTGACCCACAGCGTGAGAGGTCGCGAGGTCACGACCGTCGAAGGCGTACAAGCACCCAACGGCGATCTCCATCCGGTGCAGCAGGCGTTCGTTGACGAACTCGGACCCCAATGCGGCTATTGCACGCCCGGCCAGGTCATGGCGGCCGTAGCGCTCCTCAAAGCCAACCCAAAACCTACCCGGGATGAAGCACGGATAGCCATGTCAGGCAACCTGTGCCGCTGTGGCGCCTACGATCATTACCTCCACGCAATTATGCGGGCATCGGGACAACGCACATGACTTACCGGCACATAGGCAAAGACTTCACCCCACCTGACATCGTCAGCAAGGTCACCGGCAAAGCGAAATACTCCGAAGATTTCCAAGTCGACGGGATGGTATATGCCCGACTATTGACCAGCCCCATGCCCCACGGGAAGGTCAAAAACATCGATCTCTCCGAAGCACTGGCCATGGAGGGTGTGATCGGCGTATTGACCGCGGACGATGTTCCGCCGAGCCAGGCACCCAACCCCGCCATCCTCACGAACGAACCGGTTTACGTCGGCGATCCGATTCTGGCGATCGCCGCGGTGGATGAGAAAACGGCGGAAGATGCGATCAGCAAGGTTCGTGTCGAACTGGAGCCTCTCCCGTTCACCACCAGCCCCACCGACAGCTTACGCCCCGGTGGGCCGAGCGCTCGCACGGAAGGTAATGTCTTCATTCAGCGCGAAATGAGCCAGATCAACTGGAGCGATGAGGACCTGCAGCGGTTTCTCGACGGCAAGGAACCCACCGGTGAAGCGCCTACCGAGTGGAGTTTTGGCGATCTCGAAGCCGGTTTCGATAACGCCACCGTCGTCATGGAAGAGTCGTTTGTCACCACCGGCTACGCGCACATGTGCATGGAGCCGCGTTCGGTTTTGAGCTACTGGCAGAACGGGAAATGCCACGTTTACGGCTCGACCCAAAGTCAGAGCTTCGTCGTTCCTTCCCTTGCCGAGCAACTCGGTATCGAACAGAAAGACCTCGTGTACGTGAGCGAATTCTGCGGTGGCGGCTTCGGCTCGAAGATTGCGTCCTATCCTGTACTCGCGCTTCCCGGCTACTTCTCGAAGAAGCTCGCTCGACCCGTGATGTTACGCATTACCCGCGAAGAGGAATTTTACGTCGGTTCCGCCCGGGTAGGGTTTCAGGGTTGGATCAAAGCGGGTTTCAAAGCAGACGGCACCGTTTCCGCCGTCGATCTTTACATCGTTCAGGATCTCGGTTCGCAGGGAACGGGTGGCGACGCATCTTCCGCCGGTGGCGCCGTCTCCATCCTCTATCAACCCGACGCCATGCGACTCAGAGCCATACCCGTACTGACCAATACGACCCCACGTGGCGCGCAACGTGGTCCAGGTCAGAACCAGATCGCCGCCATCTTCGAACCGATGCTGGATAAGGCAGCGCGGGAACTCGGCATCGATCCGCTGGAAATCCGCCGTGTCAACGCGCCAGACAGCAGCGCGAGGATCAATGCCAACCAGGGTCCTGTCACCAGTGCCTACATGGTCGAAGCATTGGACAAGGGCGGCGAACTGTTCAACTGGAAGGAACGCAAAAAACGCAGCGGCCAGCGCAACGGCAGCAAAGTGACCGGCATCGGTGTCGGTCAGGGTTATCACTCCGCCGGAGAGAGCGGCTTCGACGGTCTGGTGAGAATCACGCCGGACGGCAAGATCCATTTACACAGCGGGGTCGGAAACCTCGGCACCTATTCTTATGTATCGACCACTCGGGCGGCTGCCGAAGTACTGAACTGCAGTTGGGAGAACTGTGTGGTCGAACACGGTAACTCCGCACTGCACCTGCCCTGGAGTTCTTATCAGGCAGGCAGCAACACGACCTTTACCCACACCCGGGCCAACTACATGGCGGCCCAGGATATGTTGACCAAAATCAAGGAAATCGCCGCGGTGACTCTCGGTGGTGCGGCCGACGACTACGACGTTGCCGATGAGCGGGTATTCAACACGGGCGATACAACCCGAAGCATGAGTTACGCAGAGGTTGCGAGGCGTTCGATCGAGCTGGGCGGCCGCTACAGCGGCGCCGAGATGCCCGACGACATCCACCAGGTGACTCAACGGGCCGTGCAGGGTTTGGCCGGTAGTGGCCTGATTGGGGTGGCCAAAGACGTTCTGCCGGTCCGTGGCACCGTACCGGGTCTCGCCGTTGCCTTCGCCGAAATCGAGCTGGACCTGGAAACCGGAAAACACGAGATCATCGATTATCTCGCCGTTGCCGAGTGCGGTACGGTGGTTCATCCACAAGGGCTGGCAGGACAACTTTGCGGCGGCGCCGTATGGGGCTTCGGCATGGCTTCACTCGAGCGACATGTCTACGACCCGCAAAACGGTTTGCCCGCGAACGTTGGTTATTACCAATGCAAGCCGCCGACTTATCTGGATGTACCGCGAGAGATTCAGACGGCAGCGGTGGACATCGCGGACCCCGACAACCCCATGGGCGCCCGCGGAATCGGAGAACCCGCCATGGGCTGCGCAACGGCCGCAGTCTTGTGTGCATTATCCGACGCGCTTGGTGGGCACATATTCAACCGCACACCCGTTACCCCGGACATGATCATCAACCATCTGGCAAAGCAGCCGCAAAGTTATGCAAAGCTCGCCATGAACACTTTTTAGAGGTATCGCCATGTCAGCACATGACGTCATGCCGGATATCGAACTCTACCAACCCATCACCGTAGAGGATGCGGTCGCGTTGGCCGAACGCCACGGCGAAAACGGTTGGCTGTTGGCCGGAGGCCAGGATACCTACGGCTGGTTGAAGGATCGAGCCAAGCACACGAGCGCAATGATCGACCTCAATGCGATCGACGCACTCAAAGGGATTCGTGAACTCGCCGGTGGTATCGAAATCGGTGCGTTGACCAGCCTGACCGAGATTCAAAACAACTCATCTGTCGTCGCGAAATTCGGTCTACTCGCCGAGGCCGTGGCACATGTGGCCAGCCCGCAAATTCGCAACATGGGAACATTGGGCGGCAATCTCGTTCAGGACACCCGGTGCTGGTACTATCGCCGTGGTTTGTCTTGTTATCGCGCAGGTGGGAACACGTGTTACGCGAACACCCCGGAAGGCATGAACCGGGAGCACGCCATATTCGGCGCAAGTCGTTGTGTCGCAGTCACTCCTTCGGATACGGCTCCCGCGCTGGTCGCTCTCGAAGCACAAATGGTTATTGTCGGTCCCGATGGCGAAAGAATCGTGGCAGCCGAAGACTTTTTCGTCGGGCCCAATGTCGACATCCGGAGCATGACTACGCTCGAGACCGGGGAGGTGTTGACGGCGGTTCGCATACCCGGCAAGTGGGCGACGAGCGAGTATTACTTCGAGAAAGTAGCGGATCGCAACGTGTGGGATTTTGCGCTCGTCAGCGTCGCCGCGGTCATGAAGTTGAACGGTGGCAATATCACTGACGCACGTTTCGCCTGTGGCGGCGTGGCTTGCGTTCCACAACGGCTACCCGCTGTGGAGAGAGCCGTGATCGGTAAACCCCGTAACGATGAAACCGGTCTGGCTGCCGGAGCCATTGCCAGCAACGGTGCCGTGACGCTCAATTACAATCATTTCAAAGTGCCGCTCATCGAGAACCTGGTACGCCGAGCCGTGAGGGGTTGAGAAAGTGGAAATCGTCCAACATAAAAACGATATCTGGGGGCAGGAAGTGCTGCTGGGTGTCTCCTGGGATCTGCTCTGGCTGGTCGTGGTGGCATCGTTTGCTGTGATTATCGTGCACCTGCTGGTCATGGCCCTGCGAAAGCGGGCTGAGCAACCGGCAACCGAAGGCACACGCCTCAACCGGCACGCAAAATCCGATCGCATATTCCACTGGGTGATGGCCATCAGCACCCTGGTGTTGTTGTTCACCGGAATCCTGCCGATCATCGGGGTTAAGTTCGGCTGGTTGACGATCCACTGGATCTCGGGGATCGTATTGACCGCCTCGGTGTTATTCCACATCGTGCGCGCGCTTTTCTGGCAGGATCCGTTGTCAATGTGGGTTGCGCCAAAAGACCTGCGTGAGCCTTTCGATTCTTCCCAAAAGCCCGGCAAGTACTCGCTCGCACAAAAAGGCATGCACCTGGCCATGACATTGGTGGTGCTCGTCGTGATCGGCAGCGGGTTGGTCATGCTTTCGTTGATCGATACGCCGTTCTGGACACGCGGCGCCTGGCTCGGTGAAGGTGCGCTGGGATGGGTGTTCGTGCTTCATGGCCTGTCGACGCTCGCACTGATTGCCCTTAGTGCACTGCATATCTACTTTGGTGTACGTCCCGAGAAACTTTTTTATACCCGTTCCATGATCAAGGGATGGATATCGGAACCTGAACTCGAGGCTCACCACGATCCGGCACGCTGGATGCCGGACAAGATCGTCTGATCGGCTTTAATTTCGTTGAGTACCGCTCTCCAGCAAGACATCGACGCGGTCGATTCGGCTTACGAGTTTCTGCTGGCATACGCCGCACAGGGACGCGAAGACGATGTCGGCGGACCCGCACCTCGTGCCCGCGACATCCTCGCCGAACTCGATGAAGCCCTCGTCAATATCGTCGCCCGATTGAGCGAAGCCGACACCGGCGCGAGCGATGAGAGACGACAATTCGACACGTTGGTGATCGAAGATATCGCGAAGTCGTTAACGGCCCTTGCACTCGTACGCACACAGTCCCGTATCAGTTCCGAACTCGTCGACAACCTCAACGCATCGATCCACCTTCGCACGGTGTTGACGAATCTCTGGCTCTTGAGTGAAACCCTGGAAATTGGATCGGAAAAGACCTGATACCGGCAACCTTCCACCTCGCCTCACCGCGACCGTCCTTCCAAACACCTCGAACAGGATATTCAGTTGGTTCACAATCACACCGTGAACATCTGGATTATTCGCCACGCCAAGTCTTCATGGGCCGACCGCAACCAGCCGGATTTCGAACGACCGCTGAATCATCGCGGCGAACGCGATGGACTCACCATGCAACGCTGGCTGGGCGAGCAGGATTCACCAGCGGATTGGATCTGGACCAGCGATGCGGGACGCGCGCTGGCAACCTCGAGTTTTATCCAGCAGGGTTTCGGCCAAGCCAAGCCACAGGTTGTTGCCGATCACCGACTTTACCTCGCTGACGCCGACACTCATCTGAGCATTCTCAAGCAAACGCCTACCGACACCCACAGTGTTGCATTGGTGGCGCACAACCCGGGGCTCACACACCTCGTGAACCTGTTGGGTGTGACGACCGTGACCGACAACCTGCCAACTTTTGGTGTCGCCCGGTTCTCCTATGCCGGTCAGTGGGTCGATCTCGAATTCGGGCAGGCAACGTTGGATTACCTGGTATCGCCAAAAACGCTTGATCGGTAGCGTCTTAGGCTATGCAACTCGGGTCAGCAGGCAAAGGAAGAAGCCGTCCCATAAACGATCCGGCAGTATGCGAAGCGCCTTTTCCAATCGCGGGTCCAGCGCGCGTCCGTGCCAATGGGTCAAACCGGTGAGGGTTTCATCCCGGTCAACGACAACATCCAACACCTCTGCCGAGGGTTCGCAACGCAGCAGATGATCTACCACACACTCATTCTCTTCCGGTGCGTAAGCACAGGTGCAATAAACCAGTAAGCCACCCGGTTGCAAAGCGGCGAAGGCAGAACGAATGAGCGAACGCTGTTTGCGCGACGTTTCTTTGATCTTTCGGGTTTTCCAGTGTTTAAAGGTGCCTTCTTCATTCCAGTCAATACGGGCTTCCGACGAACAGGGCGCGTCGAGCAGCACCCGCCCGAAGCGCTGGGCCACCTTGCGCCCGACTGCCCGGCCATCGGCAAGGTAAAACTCGACATTCGTCACGCCGCAGCGTTTGAGGTTGGCGCGCATTCTGTGAAACCGACTTTTGATCGGTTCCACAGCGGCGATCCTTCCGCTGTTGTTCATCGCCGCCGCCATCAGCAGAGTTTTACCTCCGGGAGCGGCAGCGAGATCGAGCACCTCTTCGCCCATCTGAGGCGCGAGGCTCTTCACAGCTACCATGCTCGACGGGTTGATCGGATATACGACGCCCCGGGTAGCGGCAAGGGATTCGGTAATTTCAGATCTCCGCGACGCGGGGAGCATGTAACAATCTTGAGCGCCGACGACAGGCTCGCCAGCCAAGCCAACCTCTCCAGCGATCAGAGGGTTTACCCAATATGCCTGATCTTTCGGTCCACGCATCGTCTGGTGGATCGCCCTCGCACGGCGTTCGCCAACTATTTCGTTCAGCCTGGCAACAAACAACTCTTCAATGCTGGGATTGGAACTCATGGTGCGTTGAGGAAATAAACGGAGTCATACAATAGAGCATTGCCGTTACGCCATCGCTCAATTACCGCAAAAAATTACTGGGTGCTGGACTCGCAACTCGGGAGCCGGTATATCTAGCGACCCAAAATCTCGATAATCGTGGGAGACTACCCATGTTGGAATTTTTTTCCTTCCTCGCACTGCTCAGTATTGCTTATCTCATCTGGCGCATCACCGATCAGCTGCCTGATCTGACCTTTCGCCTGAGCGAAATTCAACGGGATGCCGCCGAAATCCGACGGCGCCTTACAGATGATTCGCAAGCGCAGTCCGATTCGTCAACAACCAGCGCAGTTTCATCCTCGCCGACCCCAAGCACCGCTACCTCATCAGCCACGGTAGATAGTGACGCCTAGTCGAGGATTCCTTTTCGACGAGGCTGTGGACTGGCGCATCTGGTTGGGGTTGTCCCTGACGGTTGGGTGGTTGGCTCTGGGTGCCATGTATATTTCGACCACCATTGGTTGGGGCAAATTCTCGAGCCTCCCCGCAGCCGAGCTGGGCAGTTTCCTGGAAGGCGCATTTGCACCATTGGCCTTTCTATGGCTCGTTATCGGCTACTTTCTGCAGCAAAAAGAACTCGAACAGAACACCGACGCACTGCTTGCACAAGCTGAGGAGATACAACGCTCCGCAGAGCAGGCGGTGATTCAATCGGAGAAGATGGCACAGAGCGAAATTCATGCCCGCCAAGACACGTTCTTAAGAATTCTCAAAACGGTGTATGCAGAACTTGGCTCGATCACGGGCTTACTGTTCATCTCGAGCCAAGCGGGGGAAGGCCGGGTCTCGCCCGAGGAGGTGAGTCAGCTGTTCTCCATGTTGTCTGCACAGGACACCGAGACCTTTTCTCGTCGCCTGGTGACAACACACGTACAGATCAGCGACCCGGACGAACGATTTGCGCTGTTTTACGGTACCGAAGTGCGCGCCCGACATTCGAACAACTTCATTTTCTCCTTCGAGCGTCTGATGCGGCGCGCCCAGGAAGTGGATTCCGATGACATGATTCGCGACTCAATCCTCGCCAGCGCACACGGGTTCGTCTACCGCATTGCCAAACCACATCAAACGAACGCGCCCAAGGAGCTGGCCGACTATAAAATCACCGGTAGATTCATCAATTTCTAAAATGAGAATGGATTATAAAAGGAGACAAAATGTACACGCATACGTTTGCAATTCCCACTTCGCTGCCAACGGTTTTTCGTTGGGCCGTTTGTTGCTTCCTGTCGACTTCCAGCATCGCGTTTGCGGCTGAAGCCGACCGCTTCGCGGCTGTACAGGTCGTAGCACAACCGGTTGGCGGCAACGTTTACATGCTCACCGGCGCCGGCGGCAACATCGGCGTCTCCGTCGGCGAAGACGGCACGCTGATCATCGACGATCAGTTCGCTCCTCTCGCCGAGCGAATTCAGCAAGCCATTGACGAGCTTGGCGGCGGCAAACCCAAAATAGTGCTCAACACCCACTTCCATGGCGACCACGTCGGCAGCAATGCCTTTTTTGGCGACTCGAGCACGATCATCGCGCACGAAAATGTCCGAATTCGCATGGCCAGCGACAGCAACATCCCACGGGTGGCGCTTCCCGTCGTGACCTATCAGGACCGAATCCGAATTTACTTCAACGGTGATGAGCTCGATATCATCCATATGCCGGCAGGGCACACGGACGGAGACGCCATCGTCTGGTTCAAGAACGCCAATGTCATCCACATGGGCGATCATTTCTTCAAAGGCAGTTTCCCATACATCGATATCGGAAGCGGTGGTTCCGTTGCCGGGGTAATCGCAAATCTCGACGCAATACTGAAGATGATTCCGCAGGATATCCGCGTTATTCCCGGTCACGGTTCGCTCGCTACCGTCGTCGAGGTGTCGGAAAGCCTGGACATGTTGCGGGCAACCCACGCCCAGGTAAACGAGGCGCTGGCTGCGGGGAAAAGTCTGGAAGACATCATCGCATCCGGGCTGGGCGAGCGCTGGGAGGGATGGGGTACAGGTTTCATCAACGAAGAGCGATGGATTCGAATTCTGGAAGCGGACAGCAAGGCAGGATCTTAACCTGCGGGTAGATGAACACCCACGATCCACTTGCCCAGCTTCTGGCTGATCGCGCATTTGCGCGAGAGGCCAAGGATCCTTGCGCAAATCTGTGTGTTATCGCAACGGTTGACGCTGACGGGCAACCACAAGCGAGAACCATGGTGTTGCGCGAGCTGGGCCCGCGGCTCGCCATTTTCTGCAACGAAACGAGCCCGAAATGGCGGGAAATGTCTAATAGCTCGCGTATTGCAATCACCGTTTTCCTACCGAGCGCGAATCTTCAGTATCGGATGATGTGCACGACGGAACCCGTACCCGCGACTACCGTACATGAGAGCTGGCAGTTGCGACCCGAGCCGCCTAAACGCATGGATTGGTTTTACACCCTGAACAGGCCGCAAAGCGCGCCGATCGAAAGCCGCGATGCACTCCTCGCGCAATGCGCAGCCCTCGACCTGCCCGATCCAATGATCGCACCCGAAACAGCACTCGGGTTGTATGTGAACCCGGAAATCATCGAACGGTTGGATCTCAACCAGCCGGAGGGAATTCATGACAGGCGGCGTTACCAGCGATGCGATGACAGCTGGGTGCAAACTGTTCTGGTCCCGTGACTAAGAAAGTCGACGACCCCTTTATTACCCCAGTTCGGCCGTGACAATGCCAACGAGGCTGTCAAAACAAGTGGACTTGGCGATATCGACAAACCCCTGAATGAAGGCGGCGTCACGCTGGTCGCTACGAACGGCCGCATACAGCGTCGGCCAGATACCCTCCTCGCCTAAGGACTTCACCACGATGTAGCCCTGTTCCAGATACTCATGTAGCGCCCAATTCGGTAGACAGGCGACCCCGCGACCGCTTGCCACGAGTTGGATCATCATGGTCGTCAGTTCAGCATGGCGAACTCGAATGGGCTCCACGCCGGCGGGATCCAGGAAACTCGAAAAAATGTCCAGTCGGTCGTTGTCCACGGGATAGCAGATGAGCACCTCGTTGCTCAAGTCTTCAGGCTCAATCCAGGGTTTGTCGATCCATTCGTGGTCCCGGGCGATGGCAAGCTGAGCCTCGTAGCCGAACATCGGCAGGTAGGCGAGACCCAGATCCTCAACCGGATCTGCCGTGATCACCAGATCGAGGTCACCGCGCGCCAGCGCCGGCAAGGGGGCAAAATGAAACCCACTGGCGACATCCAATTCCACATCCGGCCAGCTTTCCCGGTAGGCGTTGATCGTCGGAAGCAACCACTCGAAGCAGCTGTGGCATTCGATGGCCATGAAAATTCGCCCCGAAGTACCCCCTGCCAGACGCGCCAGGTCCTGCTCGGCTCCATGCACCAGAGGCAGCGCCTCATCCGCCAGTTTCAGCAGCCGTTTACCGGCAGTGGTGAACCGCACGGGGCGAGTTTTGCGAATAAACAGGCTGCAGCCGATCCGCGTCTCCAGATCCTTGATCTGATGGGATAGCGCCGACTGGGTAAGAAACACCCGGTCTGCGGCCTCTACGAGGCTTCCGGTATCACGCAGCGCGACCATTGTGCGCAGGTGGCGTAGCTCAATGTGTGACATGAGTCGCGCTCAATTAGAGAGGTATTCAACATGCACTATATTCATGCTTCTACAAGATGTCACCGTTGCTGAATCGGTTACGGGTTTTGAGCAGTAGGGCACGAAGCTACCCAACCCATCCATTAGACTACCTTGAGTCAGTTCCCATTGGATCGAGATGTTCAACCCAAATCGCACTGTGATCGATGCATTTGTCGCCCACACCCTGGATCGATATCGGGAAGTGTTTCCCAACTGCCAACTCGGCCATGAGGAAATTCTCGAACAAGCGGCGGTCGCCGCGCTTGAGACTCTACTCAATTGCGATTGCCCGTACCACGATATGGAACACACCATGCTGGTTACGGATGTCGGCGAGAGCATTCTCCAGGGCAGGCAACTATCGCAAGGCGACGTCAGTCCCAGAGAGTGGCTGCATACCGTTCTCGCGTGTCTGTTCCACGACATCGGCTACCTTCGTGGTCTGCTGAAGGAGGATCAAGAACACGGTTACATCGCAGACGAAGCAGGCAATCGCGTTTCTCCTCCCCCCGGTGCCACAGACGCATACCTGATGCCGTACCACGTCACCCGCGGCTGTATCTTCGTTCACGAACGCTACGCGCATGAGCCACGAGTCGACGCCGCCATTATCGCCAGTTACATAGAGATGACTCGCTTCCCTGTCCCCGAAGGCAAACACTATCAGCAGGTGGACACCTTCGCAGCCCTCGTACGCGCCGCCGATTTGATCGGGCAGATGGGAGACCCTCTCTACATTCAGAAGCTCTCACGCCTCTATCATGAGTTTCTCGAAACCGGCGAGGCGGAAAAACTCGGTTACAACAATGCCAGTGAGCTTCGTGCGGATTACCCTGAGTTTTTCAATAATCGCGTGCATCCCTACATCATCGAGGGTTTACGATACCTGCGAAAAACCCAGGAAGGTCAACAGTGGATCGCAAATCTGTTTCATCACCTGCACAACGAACAGAAAAACGAACCCGGTTGGGGGCCCGAACGCGATCCACAGACTCAGCCCACCAACGACGTACAACCATTGCGACCCCACGTCGTGATCGGCAACCGTTAGTCAACACCCACTTCAGTACAACACGCTGCTAGAATCCCCGCTCTTTGTCTGGGGATGAGATGTCTGAACTCGCGCTTAGCCGAGCCGATGCCCATGCGCGGCCGTTGCGGGTCGCGTTGTTGGGATATCGCAGCAATCCTTTCAGCGGCGGACAAGGCGTATATCTCAAATACCTCTCCAGGGCGCTGGTGCAAGCCGGTCACAGCGTCGATGTGATTTCAGGTGAACCCTATCCGCAACTCGATGAGCGGGTTCGTCTGGTGAAGCTGCCGGGCCTGAATCTCTTCGCTGCACGAAACCATGTGACAGCACTTCGACCCAAACACCTGTTGTCGGCAACCGACTTCTTCGAGTGGTTCTCCATGCTGACTGGCGGCTTTCCCGAACCTTATACGTTTGGCCGACGTGTCGCTGCGCATCTCGCGACTACCTTACGCACTTACGATCTCGTACACGACAACCAAAGCCTGTGTCATGGGTTGCTCAAGATTCAACGAAGTGGCATGCCATTGGTCTGCACGATTCATCACCCCATTACCTGGGACAAAGACATCGCGTTAGACCACGCTTCGAGCTGGGGCGAAAGGTTATTGATCAAACGCTGGCACAATTTTTTGCACATGCAGGCAAACGTGGCGCGCCAGTTGCGATACATCGTGACGGTCAGCGAACGATCCCGCCAGGACATCTGCAACGCATTCGACATCGACCCGGATCGGGTGCGGGTAATCCACAATGGCATCGATACCGACACGTTTCGCCCGGAGCCTGACATTACCCGCAACTCCTGGCAGATCGTTACCACCGCCAGTGCAGACCAACCCCTGAAAGGAACACAACACCTCATCCCCGCGTTTGCGAGCCTGCTCCCGAAATACCCCAAGCTGAAGTTGATATTCATCGGCAATCCCAAACCGGGTGGACCTACCGAAAGGCTCATAAAAGAACTCAACATTGGTGATCGCATTCAATTCGTGCATGGAATTACTACTGACCAGATCCGCCTGCTTTATGCCGGTTCGTCACTGGCCGTCGTGCCATCGGAATACGAGGGTTTTGGTCTGCCAGCGGGCGAGGCGATGGCTTGTGGCATACCAGTCGTGTCTACCGACGGCGGAGCGTTGCCCGAAGTGGTTGGTGACGCTGCGATAGTCGTACCGGCAAAAAGTCCAGAAGCACTGGCCAACGCAATGTCGAGCCTGCTGGAAAATCGATCGGCTCGAGAGCGACTCGGGCGTCTCGGACGTGTTCACATCCTTACCAACTTCTCCTGGGAGCGGGCCGCGAGTGAAATGGCGGAACTCTATCGTGAGGTGAAGGCGTGAGTCTGGAAACCGTCGACTTCAAGTATCTGAACCTTACGCCTGGAGATAAAATTCTCGATATCGGGTGTGGCGAAGGGCGGCACACGATCAGTGCCTGTCTCAACGAAAGAGTGCACGCAATTGGTCTGGACCTTTCGCTCAAGGATCTCGACATCGCTCGAGAACGGTATTGCCAGTTTGACGTAGCGGAAGATTGTTATCGACGTGCAGATTTTCTCGCCGCGAGCGGCCTCGAGTTACCTTTTCAAGATGCAAGTTTCGATCATGTCATCTGCTCCGAAGTGCTCGAACACATTCACGATTACAAATCCGTTCTGCGAGAAATACATCGGGTGCTCAAGCCCGGAGGGCATTTTGCCGTCAGCGTGCCTCGATTCGGGCCTGAATGGCTGTGCTGGCGACTTTCCACCGCCTATCACACGGTCGAGGGCGGTCATATTCGAATCTTTCGAACAAGACAGCTGCAACAGGCCATCGAAAGCTTTTCCATGGTGCGTTACGCCAAACACTGGGCCCACGGTTTGCACGCACCCTACTGGTGGTTGCGGTGTCTGTTCTGGTCCAAGGGTGATCAGATCTGGCCACTGCGCACTTATCACAAACTGCTGGTCTGGGATCTCATGCAGCAACCGCGACTGACCTATTGGGCGGAAAAAATCCTCAACCCGTTCATCGGTAAAAGCGTGGTCCTGTACTTCGTTCGAGACAACTCATGATCACTAAGGAAAGTTTCGAGCGTACCGGCCGCTTCATCGTCCGCGCGCAAACCGCAACCGGCGCCATTCCCTGGTTTGAAGGCGGCACTCTCGACCCGTGGGATCATGTCGAGGCAGCCATGGGTTTGTCTGTTGGCGGATTCCATGCCGAATCCGAGGCTGCCTATCTATGGCTCGCTCAACAGCAACGAGTAGATGGTAGTTGGCTGGCCGCCTATCAGAATGAAGCCGTCGTCGACGGTACCCGCGCTGAAACCAACTTCGTCGCATACATCGCAACGGGCGTCTGGCACCACTATCTTGTTACCGGTAATCGCGCGTTCCTCGCCAAACTGTGGCCCACCGTCAAGAAAGCGCTGGAATTCGTCATCGACCTGCAAACTCCCAGCGGCGAAATCTACTGGGCAGTGGATACCCGCACGGGAATCAACAAAGACGCGTTGATAACTGGCTGCAGCTCAATTCACAAAAGCCTCGAATGTTGCGCAAACATCGCAGAAGTCTTCGGCGAGGATTCGTCGGTCTGGTTACTGAGTCGGGAAAGGCTAGGCGTTGCCATCCGTCATCGACCCGAGCGCTTCGATCGCACCTGGGAGAAAAAAAGCTGTTACGCAATGGATTGGTTCTATCCGATACTCACCGGCGTCGTCGAAGGCAGGGACGCAACAAAACGACTCGAGGAGCGATGGGATTTGTTTGTTGAACCCGGCCTCGGGTGTCGCTGCGTGGCACAAGAGCCATGGGTAACCACCGCGGAGTCGTGCGAACTGACTATGGCGTGCCTTGCCGCGGATCAGCCTGACAAGGCGTTGGACCTGTTCCGTTCTCTTTCCAGGTATCAAGCAGAAGACGGATCCTGGTGGACGGGATACGCATTTGCCGATGAGGTTATGTGGCCCGACGAACGTCCGACGTGGACGGCAGGTGCGGTAATGCTCGCTGCCGATGCACTCGAGGGATTGACCGGCGCCTCCTGCTTATTTACTTCTATCAATCTACCTTCGTCCGCTCGATGATCAATCGCCTGAGAACGCCGAGCGTCAGCGTCGAGTTCAACGCCTCGAATAAACCGGACCCCAGCGCTCTGCAATAAATTTCGTAGGGCGCCTGACCACCTTCCGCGGGATCGGGAAATATGTCGTGTATGGCGAGAATTCCACCCGGACACACATGTGGCGCCCAGGTTGTGTAATCAGCCAGCGCAGCTTCCAGGCTGTGCCCGCCATCGATGAACACCATCGCAAGCGGCGTCTGCCAGTGGCGTCCAGCAAGTTTCGAATCTGCAACTATCGGGACTACCGAATTCTCGATATCCGCGCGCGCCAGTGTGTCACGAAAAGTGCGAAAGGAATCCATCCTGCCCGACGCGTCATCGAGCAATTCCGGATCATGGTATTGCTCTCCGGGTTGATGCTCTTCCGAACCCCGGTGATGATCTACCGCATACAACAACTGTTGTCGTTCCCGGCACGCGCTGCCGATGTATATCGTCGACTTACCGCAATAACTGCCCACTTCCAAACACGGTCCCAACGATGCCGCTTCGAGCGCTAATTCGTACAACCGTTGTCCCTCTTCCGGGGCAAGGAAACCTTTCACACTTTCAGGATCAAGGGATAAGTGCATCTGCCACTCGTCAGACAAATCATGCAACCTGTCAGATTGCCGTTGCTTTTTCAACAATGCTGATTACACTGCCGCCACCGATTGGTAAATCGATTTGTTTGAGAAGTTTTGACGAAGCCAACTACATCGCAGCGTGAATCTCGAATCCGAGTGGCACTATCCACCCCTGGAGTGAGGGCCGTGCACGTGCTGGATCGACTGACGCGTAAAGCGATGCTGGCATTGGTGGTGATCACCTAACGTCGACCTTCTCTTGCACGGAAGGTCTGCCTCGACCTTCCAGGCTTCAATAACCCGGTAGGTCGAAGGGTCATCGGGTGTTTTAGAAGTTTGAGGTAGCGTTATGCAAGACGAGACGGAACCGCAGCAGTTGACGAAGGAGCAAATCGAAGAACTCGAAAGCCTGCTCCAGGCTTTTGGACCTTCCTGGAAACGCTGTGAACAAGGTGACGAGGAAGACAACCAGAATTACGTTCTGGGTTACAACTAACCCCGTATCTGCCGAGTTAGGAGTCTGCGCGGTAGAAAAGATTCCTAGAAGCTCTCCAGCAGGTAGAACACAATCACAAATATCCAAGGCAATGCGATCAGGGGTCGTTTTACTGCACATCTTTTTTGATGCCGAATCGCGGTCCCAGCGCGAGCCAGGCAGTACCACCCACCATAAACGACAACACCAATATGAGAATCACCGCGGCCATGATCTGGGGTTTCCGTGCGAATCGCGCAATGGTTTCTATACTTAGAGGAGATTCGACTCCGAGTCAAAATTGGATCACCCAGAAACTCATCGACACCTGCTGGTGTGCTGCAATGTCACCAACTCATCCGG
>JACZXA010000050.1 GCA_022571865.1 Pseudomonadota bacterium | reverse complement strand
GGTGAAACGGTCTTGCCCATTCGCGGCGGCTTTCAGTGGGGCGGCGTTCGATATGCAGGGGGCTGTATGAGATTGTGAATTGCGCTGTTCGTTCCTAGTGTCACCCGCTATCGCTTTCCGCGCCCGGACGGTGTCGCAACAGGCCGTGAAATGACCGGCGTGCAAGGGCGCCTTGGTGGCAGACTTTGTAGACCTCCTGGCTGATAGGCATTTCCACGCCATGTAACTCTGCGAGTTCAACGACAACCTTACTGCTCCTCACTCCCTCGGCAACCTGATTCATATCCCTGATGATGTCTACCAACGCCTTACCCTGACCGAGTTGTTCACCCACCATGTGATTGCGGCTCAAGGGGCTCGTGCAGGTTGCCATCAAGTCCCCCAACCCGGCGAGACCGGCAAAGGTCGCCGCCTTCCCGCCCATCGCAACGCCAAGACGGGTCATTTCAGCAAGACCTCGAGTGACCACGGCCGAACGCGTGTTTTCGCCCGCGCCTGCCCCGTCCCCCATGCCAGCAGCGATAGCAATCACGTTCTTGAAGGCTCCGCCCAGTTCGCAGCCGATCACATCGGTATTGGTATAGGTGCGGAATAACCCGCGCCGAAAATAGGGCTGCAGACGTTTGACCACCACCTCTTCCTCCATGGCTAGAACGCTGGCCGCCGCATAGCCCTTTGCCACTTCCAACGCAAGATTTGGTCCCGCCAGGACGCCCGGAGGATGGCCGGGTAGCACTTCGTTGATAATCTGTGTCATGCGGTAGCGGGTTTCCGGTTCCAGCCCCTTCGCCAGGCTGATGACCGGGACCCAGGGCCGCAGGTATTGGGCCGCTCTCTGCAACGTTTCGCGCATGGCTTTGGAAGGAACACCCATGATGAGCAGGTCCGCATCACGTATGACCTCCTCCATATCCGAACTGGCCGTGAGTTGCCCGGAAAGTTCGACACCTGGCAGATAGGATTCGTTGCTGTGGGCGCGATTGATTTCGTCCACGACATCTTGCCGGCGTGCCCAGATTTTGGTCGGCAGGTTGTCGGCAACCAACGAGGCAACCGTCGTACCCCAGGAGCCTCCGCCAAGCACGGCTGCTTTTAGATTCATACCACCGCCCTCCCGCAGCCTGGATTATTCACGAACAGGTTACTGCGACCGCCGATACTAGCAAATCACCGGGCCTCGCTATGTTTCTCGGTCCGGTTAGTCGCCATCGTCAGGTCATCCAACCCCATGCTATTGTGCGCCTTTCCTGACACCGGATGCACGTGGTCCCTATGCATTACCCGCTGCCGCGCGGTCTGCCTCCGGTTGTTCGTAAATCAAGGAGTCTCATAATGAGTAAACAGATCTTCGTTCTTCTTGCCGGCACTGCGATCATGATGCTCGCTGTCATGCCGGTGCTCGCCCACGATCCGAAAGAGCACGAAGCGGATGCTACCCCTCCGGATTGTGCGGCAATGAAGGATATGGATACCTCGAAGACGGCCAAGGACGATCCGGTTCTGATGGCGATGCTGCAGAAATGTGCTGACGCGATGCAGGACGATACCGCACACGATCACGGTGAAGCGCACGGCGCCAATGACGCCCACCACCCGGAAGAAGCTCACTCGGACGCACACGAGTCACATTGATGAGCGATTCGCAGCGGGGTAACGTCCTGAGATATTTTGCCGTCATTCTGGCGTTCGGCGGAGTCGTTGCCCTCGGTATTGGCGGTTACGTTTACTCCGGCTGGTATCAGATCGGTGCAGACGAACCCCACACAATGCCCGTTTTGCGGGTGCTCGAATTCCTCCGCGAACGCTCGATCGAGCGAGCGGCCCGGGACATCTCGGTGCCAGCCCTCGATGCGCCGCAGCTATTGATCGCGGGTGGTCCTGACTACAACGAGATGTGTGCAACGTGCCATCTCAAACCGGGAAGAACCCAAAGCGACATGAGCGTCGGACTCTATCCGGCTCCCCCTGACCTGACGAACCACGACGAAGAGCATGGAGGGCCGGAGGCTGCTGCCCGTCGCCAGTTCTGGATTATCAAACACGGAATAAAGGCGTCGGGCATGCCGGCGTGGGGGCCGACTCACGATGATCAACGCATCTGGGCGATGGTCGCATTTCTGCAGAAACTCCCCGGGCTTTCGGAATTTCAATATCAGATCCTGACAGCGCGTGGTGACGCTGATTCAGGTCACGCTCACTAATCGTGCTGGCTGCCTCGAGCACAAGGTATTTTCAGGGCTCGCCGCTGAGCCAGGAGCCTGCGCGGTAGAAAAGATTCCTAGCGCTCCTTCAAACCTTCCTTCTGCAACCGCCACAACAATACATCCAACCGGTCCTGACCAAAAAAGGGTTCGCCGTTGAATGCACAAGTAGGCACGCCCCAATGACCTGCCGCTTCGTGATCCGCCTGATTCTTTTCGATGACACCCGTCAGCCGCTCAGCTTCACTTTCCGCCAGCGCATCGAGCTCACCAAGTTCCAGACCCGCAGTTGCCGCCGCATTGGCAAGATGGTCACCTTCATGCCAATTGGCAGTTCCGCTCCATATCAAGCTCGACACGTGGTTTGCAAACTCAATACCCAGGCCCCGTTCTTCGGCGAGAACACCCAATCGCGTGAGCCGATGAATGTATGGCTGCTCTTTCGGAAAACTCTGCCGACCATCCGGCCCTGGCTCGTTGACCACAGGGTCTGGATCAGGCCAGGTCAGCGGCAGTTCGAGAAACTCCGCTACCCGAATGAGGTCGCGCATGAAGTACGGAAACCACATTGGTGGCACGTTACTGAAAAAATCGGGAGTCCGAATCGCTATCGGATACACCGGCTTGAAACGAACGGTCAACTGGTATTGCTGTTTCCACGCGAGCAGCCTCGGTGTGGCGAGATACGACCAGGGACTGCGGAAAGACCAGAAAACATCGATGGCTAAAGGTTCTGACATGTCACGTGCTCACTTCAGGTCTGTAGAATCGATCGAACGTTCTTCGCGAACTTCTCCGCTTTTTCTTCGTCGTTCTCCATGTTTTCCAGACGTTGCGGCACCTCAATACCTCGCTGGCTAGCCGGCCGCTCGCGTATTGCGTCACGCCATCGCTTGAGATTCGGTAAACCGTCCGCCGATACACCGGACCATTTATAGGTTCGCACCCAGCACCAGTTGGCGATGTCGGCAATCGAAAAATCATCCGCGAGCCAGTCATTCTCAGCAAGACGTCGTTCCAACACCTCGAATAATCGTCGCGTTTCGTGCTGATAGCGGTCGATGGCCGGTTGGATCTTCTCCGGGAAGTAGCGAAAGAACACGTTCGCCTGTCCCATCATCGGCCCAATCCCGCCCATCTGGAACATCAGCCACTGCATCACCCGCGAACGCCCTTTCACATCCGTCGGTAATAGACGTCCGCTGAGTTCTGCGAGATAAACCATGATGGCGCCGGTTTCAAACACCGCAAAATCGTCGTTTGCGGTATCCACGATCACTGGAATGCGCCCGTTGGGATTGAGTTTGAGAAACCACTCTTCCTTCTGTGTCTGCGCGCCTAAGTTGATGGCCGTTACGTTGTAGGGAATCTCGAGTTCCTCCAACGTCACGGAAGCTTTCCAGCCATTGGGGGTCGATGAGGTATATAGCTCGATCATGGTCATCCTCGTCCAGGCAAGTACATCTGGTGTGAACCGCTCAGCGATCTTACACCAACATGAACTTGGGAAATTGTCGTTCGACTTCAAGCCAGAGATTGATACGCGGCCTGCAGCAACTTGAAACCCCGCTGATCGCCCAGGAGGTCGGCTTCCATCTTGTTCATCACGTAGCTGACACAAAGCCTCGCATCTTGATCTACCACGATGCTGGATTGATCCTCCCCAGCCGCCCCAATAACAAATATGCTCGTTGGGTCCCATGGGCATCAACTCACTCGTCAGCCCATAACCCATTCCGAAGCGAATCGGTACACCGAGAACCAGATCCGGCCCGTTGGACTGCTCGTCAAATATCACCCTACAGCCCTCTTCGGACATCAGCCGTTTGCCAAACACACTGCCACCGTTTGCAACAAGGCTTTGCACACGAACCAGCGACCGCGCGTTTCCATGGCCGTTGGCCGCAGGAATTTCGGCTTGACGCCAACCATCCGTGCGAGAAGCGAGCGCGTCCACGGCAGGATTGGCAAAAGTTCTGGCAGCGATGGAATCCCCATTCGCCATTTCCGCCGGCCCGCTTTCCGGGGGAATGAGTTCACCGATTCGATGATGGTGTTCGGTACCCGTACCGATGTGAAAATCGGCGCTTAAGGGTTCTGCCAGTTCGGTACGAAAAAAGTTGCCGATACTCTGGCCGGTGACACGCCGCACCACCTCACCGATCAGGTGACCTTGAGTCATCGCGTGATAACCGCTTGCCGTTCCCGGTTCCCACCACGGAGCCTGGCGGGCCAACGCACCCACCATGCGATCCCAATCGTACACATCCTCACCTTGCATGGGTTCATCCATGCCGGACAATCCTGCGCTGTGGCTCATGATGTGACGCACTTCCACCTTGGCCTTGCCATTCTGAGCAAACTCCGGCCAATAGGTTTTTACCGGCTCATAAAAGTCGATTTCTCCCCGGTCGGCCAACAGCAAGGCGCATAAGGCGGCCATGGGTTTGGTGGAGGAGTATACGTTCACAATGGTGTCTTCCTCCCAGGGTAGGCTCTTTGCTTCGTCCCGGTGCCCCCCACAGGTCCACCACATACTCACCTTGATAGGTGACGGCAACACATGCGCCAATATCACCGCGTTCGCTGAAGTTTTCCTCAAAAACAGTTTTGACGGCAGCAAAACGATCGTCACAAGTACCGTGAATGTCCACAGCGTACGCTCCCTCATTACCGACTATGAAAGGTTCTATCGTATCTCAGCGGAAGAAGCACGACCAATGTCACCATCAAGCGCGTCCGTCAACTCGACATCAGTCCCGCGATTGGCCGTGCCCTGGCGGGTCAACCGACGAGGGCGTCAGGACGATAACGCCAATAGCGACCGCCACCAAAGCGTGCAAAAGACATTGCCATAGCCTGACACTGGTTCCGTTCTCTCCCAGCCCATTGGAGATGAACAAGAAGGTACGCTAGCGGCAACAGTTCCCGCACACACAACGTGCATCCGTGACATCGTCTTATCTACCCACGCATTGCAATGCGCGGCGAACATCGTGGCGATGAGTTCCGATGACGGCCCCATACGAGGATGAATTCAGGCCAACCTTGCAAAAACACCAGGGTCCGACAGACATTCGCCAACTTGCGGGCAAATGGTGTAAGGTCCCACAGGCTTGTTGAATTCACATTTCACGATCTGGGGGAGGATCTCGTTTGACACTGCGAACAAGTGTCGCTGCGTTTTTGTTTTGTTTGTCTTTCGCCGTATATTCCAATGAAACAGCGGGTGAAGATGCAGAGGCGAATTTTTCCGAAGAAGTAGTCTACAAGCACGGCTATGCGTTTCTCTCCGAGCCTGCCTATCCGCCGGATTTCACCCACTTCAACTACGTCAATCCCGACGCTCCCAAGGGCGGCATCATCCGGGTGCCCGCGATGGGTAGCTGGGATAACTTCAATGAGGTCGCCTTACTCGGTCAAGTGGTGCGGGGCATGGAGTTCTGGACCCACTTTCAAAATTACGTCTATGACGGCCTCCTGGAGCAGTCGATGGACGAACCCGCGACGAGTTACGGACTCATTGCCGACGGGATAGCCATTGGCGAAAACTACTCGTGGGTACAATTCAGACTGCGTCCCGAGGCGCGCTGGCACGATGGCAAACCGATCACCGTGGACGACGTGGTGTTCAGTTTCGAAACCTATATGAACGACGCAAGGCCGACGATCAGCGGACCGCTGCAGGTCATTGAGTCCATCAAAGTCATGAGTCCCAACGAAGTGAGATTCAACATAACTCCCGAGGCGCAAGGCAATCCTGTCGTGCCACGACGCCTCGGCGTCCCACCCATCGTGCCAAAACACTACTGGGCAAACCACGACATCACCAAATCGACGATCGTGCCGCCGCTGGGTTCCGGACCCTACAAGATCGGCGAGTTTGCGGTGGGACGTTGGGTCAAGTTCGAACGCGTCGACGACTACTGGGCGAAAGACCTGCCCGTGATGAAGGGTCGCTACAACTTCGACACGATCAAGATCGACTACTTTCGAGATGACCAGGTGCAAACCGAGGCGGTGAAGGCCAATGTGGTCGACGTCCATCTCGAAAACGTACCGCGCCGCTGGGCACAATCGTACGATATCCCGGCGGTGGAGCAAGGCTATCTGATCAAACGGGACAATCGAGCGCTGCGCCCCGGTGGGCTATGGTGGCCTATATTCTGGAATATGGCCCAACCGCGCTTTCAGGACATAAGAGTACGCGAAGCCCTGTGGATGGCCCGAACCGGCTGGGATTGGGGTAGCCGTCGCTCGTATGGATTTTTTGATCAGGCGACGAGCTTTTTCCACGATTCCGACTTCGCATCGAGCGGCTTGCCCAGCGAAAAGGAACTGAAGCTGCTGGAGCCACTGCGCGGCAAGATTCCGGAACGGGTATTTACCGAACCCTACCAGCGTGCACCACACGGAGACGTGGGTTGGCATCGCGACAACATCATCAAGGCAGCCGAACTGCTGCGCGAAGCCGGATGGGTGATTGAGGATGGTCAACTCGTCCACGAAAATACTGGCGAGCCGTTTAACTTACGGTTTGTTGCGGTATCTCCCGCATTGGGCCGCTCGTTCATTGCCTACACGAAAATCCTCGAGAAGTTAGGCATCTCGTCAACAATCAAGGCCCCTGAAATCTCCAATTGGCTGTTTCGCATGCGCTCGGGAGATTTCGATGCGGGCGCGATCCAGTTTTTACCGGACAGCACGCCAACCCTGCTGCTCTCCAACACGTTTTCCAGCGCTGCAGCAAACCAGGAATACAGCTACAACTGGTCGAACCTGAAAGACCCCGCGGTAGACGAACTCATCGAACACGTTTACGCCGCCCAGACCTATGACGATTTTATCGCGGCACTCAGGGCAGTAGATCGAGTACTACTTTGGAATTTCTACTGGTTGCCGGGTTCATCGAAAATCAACTTCAGCATGGTGTACTGGGACAAGTTCGGACGCGCCGAGTATGACCGCCTGATCTGGATAAATTCCTACGTCGCCAACTGGTGGTGGGATGAAGAGAAAGCGGCTCGCGTCGCCGCCTTCAGGGAGTCGATGTAGTGGGGCGCTACGTGCTCCGCCGACTACTACTCATACTTCCAACACTGTTTGGCGTCATGGTGATCAACTTCATCATTGTCCAGTTTGCACCCGGGGGACCTGTGGAACAGGCGCTCGCCGAAGCAGCAGGTTTTGGCTCGTCGTCAACAGCCAGCGTTTCGTCCGCAAGCATGGGGCCAGGCGCAGAATCAGGATACTCGGGGTCATCGGGCATGAATCCGGAGCTGGTCGAACGATTGGAAAAACAATTCGGATTTGACAAGCCAGCGCACGAACGGTTCTTCATGATGATGTGGGACTATGCGCGGCTCGACTTCGGTACCAGCTATTTTCAAAATCGTCCCGTGATCGATCTGGTTGTGGAACGATTGCCCGTGTCGATTTCGCTTGGGCTCTGGTCGTTGCTGCTGATCTATTCCATCTCGATACCACTGGGTATCGCCAAGGCAGTGCGAGACGGCCAGCGTTTCGACATTTGGACGAGTGGTGTAGTGTTTACCGCCTACGCGATACCCGGATTTCTTTTCGCTATCCTGTTGATTGTGGTGTTTGCGGGCGGTTCCTATTTCGACTGGTTTCCTCTGCGGGGGCTTACTTCAGACAACTTCGATGAGCTATCGGTGATCGGCAAGATCCGTGACTACTTCTGGCATTTAGCCTTGCCGCTCACCGCTTTGACCATCGGCGGTTTCGCGACATTGACCATGCTCACCAAGAACAGCTTCCTTGAAGAACTCAACAAGCAGTTCGTACTGACGGCGCGTGCCAAGGGTGTTACTGAACGCCGCGTGCTTTACGGGCATGTATTTCGCAATGCCATGTTGATTGTGATTGCCGGGTTTCCGGCTGCGTTCGTTGGAATTCTGTTTACCGGAGCGTTGTTGATCGAGGTGATCTTTCAACTCGATGGCATCGGACTATTGGGATACGAGGCGGTGGTGAAACGCGACTATCCCATCCTGTTCGGAACGCTGTTCAGCTTTACCCTGATCGGGCTCGTCATGCAGTTGATTGGGGATATGGTGTACGTGTTCGTTGATCCGCGTATCGATTTCGAGACCCGGGAGACATAATGAGGCTCGCAAGATGAGCCCTTTGAACCAGCGACGGTTGGCAATGTTCAAAGCCAACCGAAGAGGCTACTACTCGTTCTTGATTTTTTTCGGGCTTTTCGTGCTCTCGCTTTTTGGCGAGTTCATCGCCAACGATAAACCCATCGTGTTCTCATATCATAATGATCTGTACTTCCCGGTGATGGTTTCTTACACCGATCGAGAGCTCGGTGGCGTATTGGATACGGAAGCCGATTACCGTGACCCATTCATCCGAGAACAGATCGAGTCCAATGGCTGGTCGATCTGGCCTCCCGTCCCTTTTGCCCATGACACTATCGATTGGGATCTTGAGCCGCCCTACCCCGCACCACCGAGCAGTAGACACTGGCTGGGCACGGACGGTCTCAGCACAGACACCTTTGCGATCGTGTTGTATGCGTTCAGATTGTCCGTATTGTTCGGGTTGTCGCTCACGCTGATAAGTTCGGTGATCGGCGTTACCGTCGGTGCACTGCAAGGATATTTCGGCGGACTGACGGACCTCATCGGCCAACGTTTCGTCGAGATCTGGGCGGGATTGCCGATACTGTTCGTGCTGATCATTCTCGCGAGCGTAGTCGAACCCAATTTTTTCTGGCTGCTCGCTATTTTGTCTCTGTTCAGCTGGATGGCGTTGGTCGGCGTCGTGCGCGCGGAGTTTTTACGGGCACGCAACTTCGAGTTTGTGCGCGCGGCGCGCGCTCTTGGTGTATCGAACCTGACCATCATGCGACGACACGTGTTACCCAATGCGATGGTTGCAACACTCACCTACCTGCCATTCATCTTGAACGGTGCGATCACGACGCTGACGGCACTGGATTTTCTCGGATTCGGGCTGCCGATGGAGTCTCCGTCATTCGGACGTCTGCTGTCTCAAGCCAAAGCCAATTTGCACGCGCCTTGGATTGGCATCTCGGTGTTTATCACCCTCGCCACGATGCTGACATTGCTCATTTTTGTCGGCGAGGCGGTACGTGACGCTTTTGATCCACGTCGAACGCTAAAAGGTGCGCTCGACAACGAGCCTTCTACCGACCTGCTGGAGAGCCGTCCCGGTGTCTGATCCTTTCGTACAAGTCCGCGACCTCCACGTTCGCTTCGGATCCAATCATGCGGTTCGGGGGGTGTCGTTCGACGTGGCGGAGGGTGAAACCGTCGCGATTGTCGGGGAGTCCGGATCCGGCAAATCGGTGACGGCGCTGTCCATTCTGCAACTTCTTCCCTATCCCATGGCGAGCCACCCCAGAGGCTCCATATTGGTTGGCGGACAGGAAATGATCGGCGCCAATGAGGCGCAACTGCGCTCGGTACGCGGCAGCCAGGTCAGCATGATCTTCCAGGAGCCGATGATTTCACTCAACCCGCTGCACACCGTATCAAAGCAGATCAGAGAAACGCTGGTGACTCACAAGGGATTGAAGCGCGGTGAGGCGCGTGAGCGAACCCTCGAGTTGCTGGAGATGGTGCAACTGGACGATGCCGAGCGGCGCCTCGGCGCATATCCGCACGAACTCTCCGGCGGGCAGCGCCAGCGGGTGATGATCGCCATGGCACTCGCCAATGAACCGCGCCTGCTCATCGCCGACGAACCGACCACCGCATTGGATGTAACGATACAGGCGCGAATTCTCACCCTCCTGAAAAAGCTGCAAGGAGAGTTGGGCATGGGCCTGCTGCTGATCTCACACGATCTCGGCATCGTTCGATCCATGGCAGATCGCGTGTGTGTAATGACCCAGGGAGAGATTGTCGAAACCGGTCGCACCGAAAAGATCTTCCACCAACCAGAACATTCATACACCCGACATTTACTGGCTGCCGAACCCAAGGGCGACCCTGTCCCCTGGAACCCGGATGCCAAACCATTACTCAGCCTTCGTAACTTCAACGTGAACTATAAAATTGGCAAAGGCTGGTTCGGCACTAGAAAAATATTTCGGGCAGTCAAAAATCTGAACCTGGACATCGGCGAGGGACAAACGGTTGGCGTGGTTGGTGAGTCAGGCTCTGGCAAAACAACCCTGGGGTTAGGTCTGCTGCGTCTACTTCAAGCCGAGGGATCTATAACCTTCGAGGGTAAAGCCGTACACAAATTGAGTTCGAAGGCGCTGACGGCTCAACGCAAATACATGCAGGTTGTGTTTCAGGACCCGTTCGGCAGTCTCTCGCCCCGGTTATCCGTTCGTCAGATCATCGAAGAAGGATTGCGCGTTCATGAACCGGACATGGATGTACCCGCGCGGGAAGCGCGGGTAGCCGAAGTGTTATCCGAGGTGAACCTAGAACCCGATCAGATGGACCGTTACCCACACGAATTTTCCGGTGGCCAACGACAACGCATATCGATCGCTCGCGCGCTTGCTTTACGGCCCAAGTTCATCGTCCTGGACGAACCGACTTCCGCGCTCGACATGTCGGTGCAGGCGCAGATCGTAGATCTACTGCGCGAACTTCAGCATCGTCACAAGCTGGCCTATCTATTCATCAGCCATGACTTGAAGGTGGTGCGCGCGGTTGCCCATTATCTGGTGGTGATGAAAGAAGGCGTGGTTATCGAACAAGGCCCTTCCGAGCAGGTGTTCGAGAACCCGCAAACCGACTACACGAAAGAACTCATGACTGCGGCCTTTGTGCGGTAGCGTCCTCTTGACCATTCGCTCAGATCCATGTCGCGGTCTGGAAACCCCCACTGGCAGGCTTGTTTAGGGTAGACAACCTATAATAGGTGGATTACCCTAAAACACCCTCAGCTTCGAGCCGCATCATGCCGCAAGGCCGCCTATCCGCCCGCCCGTCGACTAAGCAGCTGATTCAAGCAGCCGCGCTCGAACTCTTCAACGTCTCAGGTTATGCAAACACGTCTATCGCACGAATCGCCGATGCTGTCGGCATTACCGAAGGTAATCTCTGGTATCACTTTCGCATCAAGGAAGATCTGGTCAACGCGTTGGTGGATCAGCTTGTCGAGAGCTTGAATGACCACTATCAAGCAGCGCGCCGCAGGCACTCGCTGGAAGAGGAGTATGTCCGTTACTTTCACGGCGTGATGCAGGACATGCTGCGCTTTCGCTTCATCATGCGCGACTACCTGCAGGTGACGAGCATCAAAGACAGCAGGATCTCGCAGCATCTGGCCACGTTTCAGACCAACGAGTACGAGCGACTCATCAACATACTCGCTCGCATGCGTCAGCAAGGACTCATGCACAAGCCCCTCCCCATTCTCGATGAACTGGCCACCAATATCTGGATCGTGGTGCGTTACTGGTGGTCGTATCTGCAGGATCGCGAACAGGTCGAGGAAGTCGTTTGGGAGCACCAGCAACGAGGCTTCAGGCAGCATATGGCGCTACTGGAACCCCACCTGAAGGCCGGCACCATTCGCAAAATGTATGCCATTGCGACGCAAATTGAGCTTCGAGAACGTGTGGAGCTTGCCTCTTGAGCCGGCAAGCTTTGTTCATCCTTGTTACCCGCCTGGAAACTGCAGCACTGGTGACCTTGTCGGCAGTCCTGTTGGCAAGCTGTGGTGCCACCCACTCCGAGACTGCCGACGAGGCACCCGTCGTCGAGCAACCGAGACTGACGACCGCCGTACGGGTACGGGTTTCACCGATTGTAGCAACCAGGATCGACCGTGCCGGAACCGTTACCGGTCTGGTCTCCGCGTTCCGCAAAGCAACCGTGGCCGCCGAGGTTGGCGGCCGGGTCACCAAACGATTGATTGAACCAGGTGCCATAGTCGAAAAAGGTCAACTCCTGATCGAACTCGACCAACAGCGTGCACAACTTATCGTGGAGCAGGCTAAAGCAATCGCCACTGCCAGAGCAGTCGATCGTAACCAGGCAGCTCACCAATATCGCCGTGGCCGCGAGCTGTTTGCAAAATCCGTAATTAGCGAAGACACGCTCGACGATCTAGGATTTGCCGAACAACGCACCAGAGCACAGCTGCTTGCCGCACGAGCTGAGCTTTCGACGGCTCAACGAGCACTTGCAGATACCCGGATCCTCGCACCTTTCGCCGGGACAGCGGAGATCGTGCACGTTCAAGAGGGTGACTATCTCCAACCCGGATCCGCCGTTGCCACGCTCACCGATTTTTCCAAGGTGCGCATACGTGCAGGTGTCACTGCCATGGCGGCCAACTCGATTGCCCCCAACCAGATTGCGACGCTTCATTTCGAAGCATTGGGTGGCGTCGCGCTGCGTGGCCGCATACAGAACGTCGGCCGTATCGCAGATGCCTCCAGCGGTACCTACCCGGTGGAAATATGGCTGGACGGTCCCGAGGCCGCTCGCCTTCGCGAAGGCATGGTGGCAACGGTCACTCTCCCTTCGTCTGCCGAAGAGGCAAGAACCGCGGCCCCGGCATCCTCGGTCTTTCGCAAAAACGGCAACACGCACGTCTTCACCGTCTTCGATAATAAGGCAAAGCTTACCCCCGTCCGGGTTGGCATAAGCAATGGGACGCTGGTGGAAATACTCGAAGGGGTCATTGTTGGTGAGTTGGTGGTCGTCGACGGACAGTTTGCGTTACGCGACGGAGCAAACGTAGCGGTCGGCGAAACTCGCTGACATGGAGACGTTCGTTCGCTTTTTCGTCGAGCGCCATCTTCTGGTGAACGTGCTGGCGGTGGCCACGATCGTTCTTGGCTACTTTTTCATCAAAGACGTGCCGAGGGAATACATCCCCAGCATCGCCGCCCCGATTATTTACATCAACGCATCTCTTCCGGGTGCCTCGGCCAGGGACATAGAGACCAAAATTACCATACCCATTGAAGAAGCCATCCAGGAAGTAGACGGTATCGATGTTTTTTTCAGCACCATTTCCGACAACGTATCGTTCACTACGGTAGAGCTGTTCATCGATTTTACGCCTGAACAGATCAAGGTCATCGAAGGTGATCTCAGGCAAGCCATCGATGGGATCACCGATTTCCCACCGGAAATGGAAGACGAACCGACCCTGGAACAATTCAACCCGGGTAAGTGGCCGGTGGTCGAGGTTGCCCTTGCCGGACCGCCGGACGCCTTGATTGGCGCTGCAAAACGATTGGAGCGAAAGTTCGAACGCCTTGATCTGGTGTCCCGTGCGACCGTTGTCGGACTCCAGGATCCCGAGGTCCGGATTCTGGTCGATCCAGTCCGTGCGAGCGAACATGGCATAACCATACTCGATGTCGTTAGTGCGATCAGGCGGCGCAACGTTTCGAGCACCGGAGGAATTCTGGAATCCTCAGACAATCGTAAACAGGTCGTGGTGTGGAGCCGTTTTGCCAACCCTACCGACGTTGCTGAAACCATCGTGAAATCCTCTCCCGGAGTCGGCACCGTCAGAGTTCGTGACATCGCGCGCGTCCAATCCACCCGCGAAGACACCGGGCTCATCACGCATACCAACGCAGTTCCCGGCATCTCCATCGTTATCCGCAAACGCGAAAATGCAGATGCGATCGATACCGTTGCCGCAATCAGCGAAATCATGGCCCAGACACCGCTACCCGAAGGGGTCAGCTTCGAACTGATCAACGATCGGTCGTTCTATACGCGCAATCGCTTGGAATTGATGCTGACCAACGGGCTGCTCGGCGCGGTTCTCGTTGCCGGGGTCCTGTTTCTATTCATGGGTGCGCAACCCGCGCTCTGGGTGGTTATCGGCATTCCCATCGTCTTCATGGGCGCCCTCGGTGTGGTCGGATTCAGCGGCATGACGCTGAATCTGATGTCGCTGACCGGATTCGTGATCGTCTTAGGTATGGTGGTGGACGACGCGGTCGTCGTTTCCGAGAATATCGCCGTGCATAGAAATCGCGGTTTAGATGCGGTGACCGCGGCAATCTCCGGCGCATCCGAAATGGCACGCCCAGTCGTTGCTGCCGCGCTGACGACTATTCTGGCATTCGCGCCCATGCTTGCAATGGGAGGTCTCCCGGGAAAAATCATGTGGCAGCTGCCGGCCGTCGTCGTGATGGTACTGTCGTTTTCTCTGCTGGAGTCTTTCTGTCTGTTACCGGGCCACATGACGTCGCTGAAAACCGTGGCTCACGCAAGTAAACGCCACTTCGTCAAAGTGTTGGAGCGAAAATACCGCACCGCATTGAACCTGGCGTTGGACCACCGCGGTATCGTTGTGGCCATCGCGTTTTCAATTCTGGCCTTCATCATGCTGGTCATCGGTCCGCGGTTGCCTTTTGTGCTCTTTCCCCAGGCCGATGCGCGTATGCTGTTCGTCAAGATCAGTGCGCCAATCGGAACGCCATTGGAGCAAACCGAGGCCATCGCCACCACGATCGAAACTCAGATTCAGCAGATTTCGGGTGACGAACTTCGCGCGGTAACGGCGAGAATCGGCCATCAGGACGTCGCAGGAGGCGAAAAGGAACGCGGCGAAGCGGAGAACGAAGCCCTGGTTACGGTCATTTTCAAGGATTTGGACCGGTTGCACACAAACACCGAGTGGATTGAAATCTTCAAGCAGAAACTGGTTTTACCGGACCAGGTTCGGCTGGTGTTTCAGTCCGAGTACATCGGACCGCCCTCCGACCGACCCGTTACCATCCACCTTCTGTCCAACGACAACGAGACACGACGCGCTGCCGCGTTGGAAATTTATGAGTACCTCATCGCGACACCCGGTCTTACCGAGGTTGAAATCGACGAGCGTCCCGGCACGCCGCAAATCGATCTCAATCTGAATTACGAGAAACTGGCGCTTCTCGGTCTCGATCCACAAGACGTGTCGCTGACGGTGCAGGCCTCTTTTTTCGGGATAGAGGCGAGCGAACACCGCGGGCTGGAGGAAACGACCGCACTACGCGTGCAGTTCGATCCGGCGTCACGGAGGGATTTACAAGCTTTACTCGATATGCCGGTACGCGCAGCCAGCGGTCAACTCGTGCGCCTGCGAGATGTCGTCAACCCGTTGGAAGTCCCGGCCGTCAACCGAATTTTCCATCGGGATGGATTTCGCGCCACAACCGTCCGAGGCAGCTTCACCCCGGACAGCGGTCACTCCGCGATCTCTTTTGCGCAACAACTGGAACGCGAACTG
The DNA here is from genome assembly GCA_022571865.1 of Pseudomonadota bacterium. Taxonomy (GTDB): domain Bacteria; phylum Pseudomonadota; class Gammaproteobacteria; order Pseudomonadales; family Azotimanducaceae; genus SMWK01. Next base: position 9,015 of record JACZXA010000050.1, on the reverse strand, counting down.
TTACCCAGATTTAGCGGCATGTCCGATCTCGAAATATTGATTGGCGGCGAGGCCGAGGATACTCAGGAAACGACGGCCGAACTCGGCCAGGCGGCGATACTTGCCGTACTGGGGATTGGCGTGGTCATTACCATACTACTGGGTTCCTTCCTGGAGGCGATGTTCGTTCTGGTGGTCATTCCGTTCGCTATCGCCGGGGTGTTTCTGGCTTTCTTTCTCCATGGACTATCGCTTTCCATGATCGCCATGATGGGTGCGATCGGGCTTTGCGGGGTGGTAGTGAACGCCTCCATCGTCATGGTGGATTCCATACACCGCCGCCTGAAGCTCAACCCCACAAACACGAACGAGCGCGAACTCATTCTGGATGCGGTCGTGGCAAGGTTACGTCCGGTGATCGTCACCACGTTGACAACCCTCGGTGGGGTTCTTCCGACGGCGTATGGCATCGGAGGTTACGACAGCATGGTGAGCCCGATGTCGATCGCCATTGGCTGGGGGCTGGTTTTTTCCACCGGCGTGACGCTGTTCCTGGTACCCGTACTGTACTGTGTCGCGCGTGACCTCAAGCAGCGCGGCCCAGGCTCCAAAGAGATGGTTTCAGCCGTAAGCCATCTCCAGAAGTTCTAACACATCGAGGATCTGCACCCAGTAAAACCAGACCGCGGCCACGATGACTGCCACTGAAAGTCCTGCGGCAATTTTTTCCAGCGTTGCCTGACCCATTAGCCGCACTCCACTAGCCTGGATTATTCATGAAGAAGCGTAGCGAGGTTGTCGAGAGTAGTAAAAACACAGGGAGCGCGGACTGTAGGGCGCGGGTCCCGTCCCATTGGGACGGGCGCGTGCATTTACAGCACGTCGAGCACCCGGAGGGAGCACGCCCTGTGTTTTTGCTGCTATCGGCGACCGCAGTAGCTTGTTCATGAATAATCCAGGTTAGGAAAAGCCAATCCAGCGCCCCGACGCGGCAACGACGAACCAGGTGGTCATGGAAGCCACGGCAATGAGGCGCAATGTCCACGGGTTGATTGTCGAATGGTCGTAACGCAGCAATGGACGCCGTATGGTGTAAACAAAAAAGATGCCGAAAGCCAGGCTCGCCATTTTTGCCCAGAAAAAGGAGTTGTAGTAGAGCTTGATGGCAACCGCTGAACTCATGAAAATACCGGACAAAAGGAGCACAACCAACGCGACGTTGAACCATTTCTGAGTGTTCTCGATCACCACTTCGGATGGTACGTCTTTGAGCAGAACCCCGAGCAGACGTAAATCTCCCGCAAGCACCATACCGCCCAACATCAACATGGCCAGCAGATGAAAGATCTGCACGACCGCGAAAACCCCGCCATAAGCTTTCGAGATTGAAGCAAGCCAGGAAGTGTCCAGCCATTGAAAAAAGGCGAATACATCCATCGAAAATTCCTACTCGAACTCGGCCATTTCGTGAACGCAACCGGCTACCCAATACATGAGGTACGACATATTTTGATGACAGTCGTACCAGTCGTAAGCCATCAATCTACCGGATGCGACCACGCAGGACCACAGCGCGAGTGACGCGCCAGCACCAGTGCGCATCCGCTTCGGTGGTATGGGATCGTTGTCCCAGCTGTCTACCGCGGCTTTCATTTTGTTGCGAAATAACAACGCGTTGATCCCTGCGGCGACGAACAACACCATTTTCATGCGAAACCAGATACTGTTTATCGTGCGCACCGGCACGGCATAAACCAGCATGAGACCCGAAACGACCATGATCGCGAAACCGATCATCATCGGCGTTTCGAGCCGTCTGGAAATGGTGGATGCGGGCACACTGGTGAAAGCCCAGCCGAGCATGCGCAGGTCGATGACGACCAGCATGCCGAAAAACAACGCCAACGTCAGAACGTGGGTGGATTCGACCCAGCTGTACATATAATACGACTCATGAAGCGCCGTGCTCCACGCGTGGGTATCCATCCACTCGGCAAAACGCAGCAGAAGTTCGTTCAGCAAGTTAGCTCACCCCCGGGAAGTATTATCCGCACTATCTCGTCATGGATAGTGTTGCGAAAAAGGCCATTCTTTCATATTGCAATCAAGGAGGTAACCCGTACCGCGATGCAATTTTCGATCCCGGGGAAATTCGTCCTGCGGCATCGATTGAAATATACTTCGTTGCCGTGATCTGCTTAACGCCTTGGAATCTGCTACATGGCCATCGAGCTACCCGGGCTTAAGCACGCCAATTCCCTTTTTTAAAGAATACTGATACCCGCTTTCGTCCTGACCCTCGTTTATCTTCTCATTGTTTCCGTTACTCTGGTCGGGACTGGCTTCAAGTGGGCAAGCGGCGGTCAGGAGGGTGCCCGGGAGCTGTTTTCGTTTGCAACCAACCCACTCACGGGCCTCATCCTCGGCATCCTCGCCACCGCCCTGGTGCAGAGTTCCAGCACGGTCACCTCCGTCATCGTCGGGCTGGTTGCCGGTGGACTGGACGTACACACCGCCATACCCATGATCCTGGGTGCGAACATCGGCACCACGGTGACTAACACGCTCGTCAGCCTTGGCCACATCACGCGACCTCAGGAATTCCGACGCGCCTTTGCCGCCGCAACCGTCCACGACATGTTCAACTTTCTGGCCGTGGCGATTTTTCTGACGTTGGAGCTGTTGACCAGCTTGTTATCGGCGAACGGTCAGGGAATATTACAGATGATCACCGGACCAATTGCCCAGACTTTTGCGGGAAGTGCAGATGTCGATGTCAGGAGTCTGAACTTTATCGGCAATCTAACCAAACCGGTGATTGCCATCTTGCACGACAAATCTTCTACCGGGCTGCTCGATGGCCTGAATCCAATCAGCGGAGGCATCACCATGATAGTCCTCGCACTCATCATGATTTTCGCCAGCATCACCCTCCTCGGCACCACGCTCAAAAAAAATCTGACTGGTCGTGCCGAACGTATTTTTCATGCTGCGGTCGGGCGCGGTCCGATCAGCGGCATTGCCTCCGGCACGATTGTGACCATTCTGGTCCAGAGTTCGTCAACGACGACGAGCCTGATCATTCCGATGGCCGGATCCGGCGTGATGAGGCTCAAACAGATATTTCCTTTTACGCTGGGTGCCAATATCGGCACCACCATTACCGCGCTCATCGCTTCCCTGTCGGGCGGTGATTACGCCGAAGCCGCTCTGCAAATCGCCCTCGTACATCTGTTCTTCAATGTCTTTGCCACGGCACTGATTTATGGAGTTCCGCCACTGCGCGCGATTCCGTTGAACGGTGCCGAATGGCTTGCGGATATGGCCATCCGTAAACGAGCCCTGGCAATTGCTTATGTCGTGGTCGTGTATTTCCTGCTGCCGCTCGGTATGCTGCTGGTGACGCAACTTTTTGCCACTGACAAAACACCCGAAGCAGCCACCGGTAACTTGACGACAATATCGCGCATCGAAACCCATTGTTACCTTCTCTCTCAACAACCAGGAGGCCTGCCGTGTTAGAAGTGCTAAAAGCTTTGTTTGGATCCAACCGAAGCCAGTCGTCCCTGGTTATGCAGGCGACGAACCAGTTTCTGGAAATGCCGGACTTAGGACAGGGCCTGTTGGAAATGGCTCAGCCTAATCTGCTGGACAAGGACGCCGATGACAACCTGCTCAAAGAAGCCCGCGACATCGACAAGTCAGCCAATAAACTGGTTCGGGCGGTGCGCAAATTACTCATCAATCATCTGGCGTTCAACAAGCAGGATGCATCTGCGTGCTTGATTCTCATGTCGGTAGTCAAAGACGCAGAACGTCTGGTGGATGAATGTCGCAGCCTGTTGGAACTCGCAACGCTGATCGAGGATCCGGTTCCCGAAGAATATCGTAACGCCATATCCGAAAATTGCGCTGCGGTAATAGAAATACTCGTGAACACCCGTGCAGCATACGCCGCAAACGATGAAGCCAAGGCGCTTGACCTGGTAGAAACCGAAAAGCCATTTATCGAATCCATGAAACCCATGCGCGATAAGATTCTGGACGACACCAGCCTCAGCTCCCGGCAGGCGGTCGTGACATCCCGAGCGTTTCACATAATCCAGCGCATTCGTGCCCATCTGGGTAATATCGCGAGCACAGTCGTTTTTCCCGTGCACCAAATCGATTTTGCCAAACAAAAGTTCGTTAACGCCGCGAAACAACGTTTGAGCAGGTAGGCAAACGACAGAAACCTTAACAAGGGAAGGAGATCATCATGGGAGACGTGGGAATGTATGAGGAGTTGAGTCGTGCCTGGAACGACCTGACCGCGCCTGGGGCGCAGTTCGAAGTAACCGAAGTGAACGTTCGTGGCGCGATGATCAAAACCTATGTCAACGCACCATCGAGCCTCAAGGATGTCTGGGCGCTCTCCGCCGCCTTTGCCGACAACGACTATCTCGTCTACCAGGATGAAAGGTGGACATACGCGCAAGCCCATGAACAAGTCGCAGCAATAGCCAGCTGGCTGATGGCACACGGGGTACAACCTGGCGATCGGGTGGCAATTGCCATGCGCAATTATCCCGAATGGATGCTGGGATACTGGGCCATCGCATCCATCGGTGCGGTGGTTGTGGGAATAAACGCGTGGTGGATCGGCCCGGAGATGGTTTATGGGCTCAACGACTCCAAGCCTGTGGTATTGATCTGCGACGAGGAACGGCTGACCCGAGTGCTCGAACGTCGTGAAGAAATTCCTGAGATGGTATTTGTCGGCTTGCGCTTGAGCGAGGATGTCGATGGCGTCGTACCCTGGAGCGAGCTGACGGCAAACCCTGGAACCCTTCCCGAGCTATCGATCGACCCCGATAGCGACGTCTGTATTTTCTATACCTCCGGGACCACGGGTAATCCGAAAGGCGCTCAGCTGACCCATCGAGGCTGCGTCGCAAACGTCATGAACCTCGCGTTCTGGGGAGCGACCCTTGCCCTGGTAGCACAACGAGCAGCAGAACGTACCGGCAACAGCACGAGCGACCCCCAAGCCAAGGCACCAACCATGTCCGCGTTGGTCACCACGCCGTTGTTTCACGTTACGGCAAACAATTGCGTTGCTCACGGTGCCACGCTCACCGGCGGCAAGCTCGTGCACATGTATCGCTGGGATGCCGGGGAAGCGTTACGGCTCATCGAGGCCGAACGCATCACCAACCTCACCGGCGTACCGGTCATGGCCCGCGAGGTGATCTCCCACCCTGACTTTGCCACAACCGACACCTCGAGCCTGGTCTCGCTCGGTGGCGGCGGGGCGCAACTGCAGCCGGACCTCGTGAGCAAAATTGACAAGGCAGTAGACACCGCACGACCCAATACGGGTTACGGTATGACAGAAACATGCGGAGTAATCACCGCAATTTCCGCCGACTATTTTCTCGACAAGCCTGAAAGTGCGGGCCCTGCATTGCCCGTTTACGACGTGAAATGCGTGGACGACGATGGCAACGAAGTATCCCAGGGGGAAACGGGGGAGCTGTTGGTAAAAGGGGCGCCGGTCATTCGTGGTTACATCAACCGCCCGGATGATACCAACGAGGCTATCACCGATGGTTGGTTACACACCGGTGACATCGCACGCATCGACGAGGACAACTTCATTTTCATCGTCGATCGCAAAAAGGACATGGTACTCCGCGGCGGTGAGAACATTTATTGTGCCGAGGTGGAAAGCACGATTCACGAAAATAGCGACGTCGCGGAATGTGTCGTGTTCGGAGTTCCCGATCAGCGTCTCGGCGAAGAGGTGGGTGCCGCCGTTTATCTCAACGAAGGGTGTCACCTGAGCGCAGACGAACTGCGCAGTCACTGCGCGGAGCGCATCTCCAAGCACAAGTTACCCCGTTACATCTGGTTCATGGACGAAGCACTGCCGCGCAACGCTAACGGCAAATTCATGAAACGCGATCTCAAGGAGCAACTCGACCCGGCAAACGCCGGCTAGGAGTCTGCGCGGTAGAAAAAATTCCTAGCCTGGATTATTCATGAACAAACTACTGCGGTCGCCGATAGCAGCAAGAACACTGGGCGTGCTCCCTCCGGGTGCTCGACGGGAAAAGAGGCAGGTTAACTTTGGCAGAGGAATGACGATCAGTAGCCAGATGCCTGCGACCCGCGCAAATCAACTTGACCCCACCCTGCCCCGATCCTCCTGCCACAACATGATATTCTCCCGATCAGCCAAGCATCACTGGAGGAATACTTATGAGCAGTGAACAACACGGATGGAGCGTCTCTCGACTGGCGGGTGCGCTCGGCGCTGAAGTGCAGGGTGTTGATCTGGGTGCTGTCAACGACAGTGAATTCACCACCATCGAGTCGTTACTCCTCGAACATCTCGTCCTGTTTTTTCCGGCACAAACGCTCACGATAGACCAACACGTAGAGTTCGGACGCCGCTTCGGACCCCTGGAGGGGCATCCGAATCTGAAGAACCCTTTCACAGAACACGATGAGCTTTTTGAATTGGCGGCAACTCACGGCGGTGTCGCCGACGAGTGGCATACCGACCTCACCTTCAGACCCGAACCAGCACTCCTTTCGGTGTTACGCATGGTGAAATGTCCAGCAACGGGCGGCGACACGATGTGGACGAGCCTGTATGCGGCATACGACGAACTCTCAGCACCCATGCAGGAGTTGTGTGAAGGGCTGACCGCCCTGCACGATGCATTGCCACACAATCATCCGGAACAGATGACGATACACCCCGTCGTGCGGGTACACCCGCTGACTCAAAAGAAGGCGCTGTACGTCAACGAACACTTTACCCGTCGTATCGTCGAAATGAACGCCACCGAAAGCCACACACTCCTCGACTATCTGACCAAGTGGGTCAGCAATCCGCGTTTTACGATCCGCTACCAATGGCATGAGAACACGGTCGTGATCTGGGATAACCGCTGTACCCAACACTTTGTATTGAACGATTTCGAAGGCGAAAGGATCATTCAACGGGTCACCGTAATGGGCGATAAACCGGAAGGGACGGCGGCGCCACGGTGGAAACCCTGGGTTCGCCCCGGAAGACTATCTGCCGCGAGCCGCCACGATCGACAACTGCATCGACACCTCACCGGAAACGCACAACCGGAGATCGGTGACTGAAGTAAGTTGCCAGCTGATGCTCGCCTGAAAGCGCGAAGAGGCGCCTACACGATAGGTGTTTTTTTGCAGTAACTCTGAGGATTATGGATTTGCGGGCCGTGAACCCGAGATGATAGGGTCCGCGCAGCCCGCGTATAACACCGAGAACTTATGGACATCACCCAAGCAACCGAATGGCTTGACGCCCAAACCATCGAACGGGTCGAAGTACTCATGCCGGACCTCGCAGGAATCGGTCGGGGTAAACTAATCCCACGAGATCAGTTCCTCGACGATTGGCGTGACCGCAATCTGCGCGTGCCCAACTCGCTGTTGAGTCTCGGCATTGAAGGTCACTTCGTGAAAACACGACCTCTTGGAGACATGGAAGAGGATCTCATCCTCGAACCCGACACCAGCACGCTCGTGGTCGTCCCCTGGGGTGCGACAAGAACGGCCAGCGTCATCTGCAGCGCAAGCTTTGCGGGCCTGCCCGCTACCTTCACCCCACGGGATCTGCTGATACAAATCATCGCAAAGTTGGCTGAGCGGGGCTGGGAAGCCATTGTCGCTCCGGAACTCGAATTTTTTCTGCTGCCGGTAAATGACAGCGACAAACGCGTAAAAGAATTTTCTCCGTTTGCCGTCGATACCATGCATCATTTTTCGGGACTTTTTGATGACATCTACCAGTACGCGGACTGGCAGAATGTCTCAATCAGCACATTGCTGCAGGAAGCCGGAATCGGTCAGTTCGAAATCAACATGACCCACGATGCACCGTTGACCGTGGCCGATCAGGTTTTCTACTTCAAACGGATTGCGCATCAAGCATCGATGAATCACAACATGCGTGCGAGCTTCATGGCCAAACCGTATCCGCAAGACTACGGCAGCGCGATGCACATACATCAGAGTCTGGTGAGTACCACAACCGGCGAAAATCTATTTGCGAACGAATCCGAAGAAACCACGCCGCTGTTCCTCTCCTACATTGCGGGTCTGCAGAAATTCCTACCAGCCGTCATGCCGTTACTCGCTCCCTATGTGAACTCTTATCTACGCGTTGGCAGCGACATGAGTGCACCAGGCAACACCCACTGGGGCTGGGACAATCGTTCGGCAGGCTTGAGGGTTCCGCTAGGTGGACACGAAAACCGACGTATTGAAAACCGGGTACCCGGCTCGGACGTAAATCCATACCTCGCAATCGCCGCCAACCTCGCGTGCGGCTACCTCGGCATGGTTGAACAACTATCGCCCAGCGCACCACTCAAAGACGCCGCCTACGGCCGTCGCTCACAACGTCTGCCTCGTCACTACCTTGCCGGGCTCGACCTCCTCGAGAAGTGCATACCGCTGCGTGAACTTTTTGGCCAGCAGTTTGTGGAGCTTTTTATCGACGTGAAAGAATCGGAATACCTGACCCACCATCAAGAGTTGAATCAGTGGGAAATAGATAACTTACTAGGTCGCGTCTGAGCGACCTGACGCTGAAGGAAAAATCATGGCGCTCGGAGAAAATCGTACTCAGACCCAGGCCTGGCAGGAGTCTGACAGCCAACATCACCTGCACCCATTTACGACCCATCCGGAACTACGCGCAGCCGGACCTCGCGTGATTACTCATGGGGATGGCGTGTACATCTACGATTCCACCGGTCACAAGATGCTCGACGGTATGTCGGGGCTTTGGTGTGTACAGCTCGGTTATGGGAACAAGGCACTCGTCGAAGCAGCCGCCGAAGCAATGGCGAAACTTCCTTACTACAACACATTTTTTCAAACTACCAACCCCTACGTAACGGAGCTTGCGGAACTGATTGCGTCGCTCACCCCACCCGGGCTTGATGAAATGGTTTTTGCCAATTCCGGTTCCGAAGCAAACGACACCGCCGTAAAACTCATTCG
>JACZXA010000240.1 GCA_022571865.1 Pseudomonadota bacterium | reverse complement strand
CGATCTGGTCCGGATACGACGGATTCCGGATTACGGTCTGCAATTGCCTGCTGCCGTCCAGGCGGAGCAGCGATGCCACCGTCCCCGTCCCCAGCCTTTGGTGGAACAGTCCCACGCCGCCGCGCAAGACCGTGGTCCGGCCGAGCGCGTACGCCACGCCGAGGCGCGGATCGAAGTTGTTCTTGTCGCCGATGTTGGTCTGCGCCTCGTAGCGGAGGCCGAAAGAAAGCGTCAGATTGGGCTTCAGCCGCAGATCGCTTTGCAGGAACGCGCTCAACTCAAACTGATTCGTATCGAGCCTCGGGTCTCCGCTGTTGATGGTAAACGTTGTCGGGCGGTTTTGCTGAAACGCTTCCAGGCTGGAAAAGACGAAGGTTCCCAGGAAGTTGTTTTCCGAAAGGCTGTGGTATTGCTGGTAGTCGGCCTGCAGGCCCGTCTTGAGGCTGAGGTTTCCGAAGGTGGCCATCAGGGCGTTGCCGAACTGGTAGTTGCGGTCCGTCTGCCGGCTCCGTGTTGTGGCGCCGCCGCCCCGGAAGGAATCCAGGACATTGATCGCCACGCCTGCCCCCAGCGGCTCGGTGCGCGAACGGTTCCGCCGGAACCGGAACCCCAAGTCGCGGATGCTAAGGAGAAGGCGGCCCTTTCAGGTCTGCTGGCGTTCAAAGATGCTTTTGCGGATATGCGCGATGCCGTGGATGTTTCCAAGCTACAGGACACCGGGGCAATTCAAACCGGTGCTGGTGAAGCCGCGAGCATCGATCGCTCACTACTCACCTCCAAACACGGCACTCGTAGTGCCGGGGTAAACGTAGCCGCACTCTCGCGGGAAACCGGCGGAGTCGCTCTGTCCGGACGCGAGACCACCAAAGTGGAAGTACCGGTTGGCAGCAAAGGCACCGGCGGCGTTCGCGCGCCTCGAGGCGGGGATGCCAGGCAACGCAGTATTGAAGAGATTCGCCGTGTGTTCGATGCGAACAAAGGCGCAATCTTCGCGATCTACAACCGTGCACTCAGAGTGGATCCGACCCTACAGGGCCAGGTGGTGCTCGAGTTGGTGATCGACCCGGACGGCGTGGTACGCGACGTGAAAGTCGTGGCGTCGGACCTTGCCGATGAGGTCATGGTTGCCAAGATCGTCAACCGCATTCGACTGTTCAACTTCGGCAAACGCGACGTGGGCACTACGACCTTACGTTACCCCGTGCACTTCCTGCCGACCTAAGCCTCATACTCCAGCCGACATCCTAGATCTTGAGATCGTCGACCTGCTCGCGGGTGACGCGATTGATTCGCTCGATCGGACACTGCAAACCATCGGTGGTGACCGCATCGAACACGGCCCAGATCGTATTGTTCGACATAGTGACGCCGATACGCTGAGCCCAGCCCAGGCCGCCACATTGGCGTTTCAGCGTCAGCAGATAGCGCTCATCTGGACTCAGGCTCAACACGACGTGCTGAGCATCAATGGGCTCCCAGTCGCTGATGCGATTGGCTGAGGATATGCTGAGCACGGCTTCGCCAAGATTCGACACGTTGATCGATGCTTCGGGTGGAGGAAGGGCGGTACTCGGCAGGCTGTAAGCGAGGGAAGCGAACATCAGACACTTCATTAATTTCATTTCGTTACCTGTCCCATCGTGAGCTGGCTGAAGACTAGGTTGCCCAACCTGAACGAAACCTGAATTTGTTCGACTTGTATACAACCACAACGTTTGCGCTCAGCCGGCAACGCCGTCAAAGTTAGCCGCTTAACCTCACCGAGAAACCGTTATGAGAGAGAGACGTGGATGCGGATGGCTCGCCGGATCGTTACTGTTGGCGTGGGTTACGGCATCCGCGGACGATGGACCGCTCAAGTATCTGGAGCGCGGCGCGGATGAGTCCGTGGCTCTGGCCCGGGACATCTGGCAGTTTGCCGAGCTTGGGTACCTCGAGGTGCAGAGCTCAGAGCGCATGCAGGGTTACCTCGAGAGTCACGGATTTGAGGTTCGACCCGGTGTTGCGGGCATACCAACCTCCTTTGTTGCAAGTTCTGGTCACGGTTCGCCGGTCATAACGATCCTGGCCGAATTCGACGCGCTTCCCGGGTTGTCTCAGCGTGCAACGCCAGAACGCGATCCCCTCGAGGAGGATGCGCCGGGGCATGCCTGCGGCCATCATCTGTTCGGGGCGGCATCGGCAAGCGCGGGTGTTGCCATAGCTCAGTGGTTACAGGAATCCGCGCTCACGGGCACCATCCGGGTGTATGGCACCCCGGCGGAGGAGGGTGGTTCGGGCAAGGTCTACTTCACCCGGGCGGGATTGTTTGACGATGTCGATGTGGTGCTGCACTGGCACCCGGGTGATCGCAACGATGCATCTCCGTCGAGTTCGACGTCCAACAAATCGGGTCGGTTCACATTTCACGGCATCGCCGCGCATGCCGCTGCCGCCCCTGATCGCGGCCGTTCGGCTCTCGATGGCGTGGAAGTGATGAACTACATGGTCAACATGATGCGCGAGCACATGCCATCAGATGCCCGCATTCATTACATCATTACCGATGGTGGGGATGCGCCCAACATCGTGCCCGAAACAGCCCAGGTTTATTATTACGTTCGCCACCCCCAGGTGGAGCGGGTACTGACGCTTTTTGAGAGGGTGGTAACCGCTGCCAGGGCTGCCGCCATGGGTACGGGAACCACCATGACTTACGAGGTGATGCACGGTAACTATCCGGTGCTGCCAAATGACCGCCTCGCTCGCCTTGTTTATGACAATCTCGTCTCGATGGGGGGGGTGCACTATAGCCGCGAGGAAACGCGCTTCGCGGAGCAAATTCGCAAGACGTTCCTCGGGGAATCGCTGCCACTCGAGTCAGCGGGTGAGGTACAGCCGTTCGTTTTTCGGCAGCGCATGGGCTCGACGGATGTGGGAGACGTCAGCTGGACGGTCCCCACGGTGGGTTTTGGAACGGCAACCTGGGTACCCGGTACTCCGGCGCACAGTTGGCAGGCCGTCGCGAGCGGCGGTATGAGCATCGGGACCAAGGGCATGTTGCTCGCCGCCAGGCTGTTGGCGGTCACGGCGGCAGATCTGTACCAGGATCAGGGGATAATCGATACCACCACGGAGGAATTTCACCAACGTCGTGGTGCGGATTTCGAGTATGAGTCCCTGCTGGGAGACCGCGATCCGCCGCTGGATTACCGGTTGTGAAACTGGCCCTTCTCCATCCCGGACAAATGGGCGTTACGATTGGGATTGCAGCTAAAGACTCTGGGCACTCAGTGTCATGGTTAAGGGCAGGGCGCAGCCACGAAACGACAGAGCGTGCCACTGCCGCTGGATTCGGTTCCTGCGGGACGTTGTCCGATCTGTTGGCACGCAGCGATGGGATCGTATGCGTGTGTCCACCCGCTGCGGCGATGACCGTCGCGCAGTCTGTTGTGGCGGCTGGTTTCGATGGGATTTACCTTGACGCCAACGCGATCGCTCCCCACACGGCTCGTCAGATTCACGCGTTACTGGGGGACTGTTATGTGGATGGCGGAATCGTGGGACCACCGGCTGTGCGCGAAGGCAGCACCAGGCTCTATCTTTCAGGACCCCACGCAATTACGGCAGCAAACTGGTTTGCTGGAGGATTGCTCGAGGCAATCACCATCGAAGGCGCGCCAGGTGCCGCCTCCGCATTGAAGATGTGTTATGCGGCTTACACCAAGGGAACCAGTGCCCTGTTGTTGGCCATTCGCGCGTTGGCGGAGTCGGAGGGAGTGACGGCACCGTTGCTTGATGAATGGGCCATTTCACAGCAAGGCCTCGCCGATCGGTCGGCACAAGCTGCGACCGGCACGGCACCCAAGGCGTGGCGTTTTGCCGGAGAGATGGAAGAGATCGCAGCGACGTTTGCCGCCGCCGATCTCCCCGATGGATTCCATGAAGGGGCAGCGGATATCTATCGCCGGCTGACAGATCTCAAAGGTGTCAGGTCACCGAGTCTTGCCGACGTGCTGGAGCGCTTGAACGCGAAACGCTAGGTGTCGACGCTCTCGGGTTCCTCTCCGATCACTTCTTCGGAATCATCGGACTCGGACTCGGACTCGGATTCGGATTCGGACTCAGAATCAGAGACAGACTCGGACTCAGAATCAGATTCGCTCGAGGATTCAGCGCTTGCGGTCCCGCAGGTCCAACCCATTTCCTCAAGCTTCGCGACGAACTCGCGGGCGCGATCTTCGCAATAACCTGCTTCGTTGTTGGCTTGCCAGAGGCTTTCCTGAGTCCCTTCGCTCGGCTTGTTGTAGAGCACTTCGCATGGCACCGAGTGTCCGGGGTCGGAATAAACCACTTCGACCGTTCTTTGCAGGCCGCCGTTTGTACATTGTGTCGGGTCCGCAGCGGCCAGGAGGGGAGAACAGAGCAACCCGACCACGACAAGCCTGGGTAATTTTGAAATAAACATAGTGATCTCCTTGTTTCCGGCGCGAACCATAACATGGTGCAGTTCGCAACGATCGTATTAGCCAAGGTCGTATCGGTGATGAGCAGCGGTTCTTGTGGCGCTGCTCAAGCTGGAGATCAATCTTAAGCGACAGATCGTGTTATACCAGCAAACAAGCAGGGTTTGAAACTATTGGGAGAGTGGATTAGGCGTGATTGGCATGCTGTATGTTCATGCAGTAGCTAGAATAATGTCTGGGGTATAGAGATACGGCTGAGGGGATATTCATGAGCTACTTCGCCCATAACGGACATGGAATTGTGCACTGCACCAGGCGGTTTGCGGCCACAAGCTGTCATGACGACCACGATCTCTGACCCAGAACTCAGCGTCCTCAATGCAATGTCCAGGTTAGTTCGTAGTCGTCTTTCGAATGTAAACGAAAATGGTGGTGGATGTAGGAGTGAGACTCGCTTCACAAACTGAACTGTCCCCGGTGATAAATTAGGTACATCCGAATTTGCAAGAGGTATCGGATGAACCTATGTAATACGCTAATTGCCGGTGTTGTCGGCAGCATTCTATTCGTAGGCTACTTTTGGGATAAAACAGATCGCGCTTCTGACGATGAGTCCTCAAGCGAAGCCTCACGGAGCCTACTACGCCCAGTCGTCAGCGCTGAGATTCCAAGTTCTTCAGAAGTACCGAAGAGTTATCTCGTGCAGGCAACCAACATGGAAACGGCGAGCCTACTGGTTGAGCAGGTGGGTGGCGATGTCACCACGAATCTCAACATCATCCGGGCGGTCGCGGCATTACTGACTGAGGATCAGGTAGAAATTCTCACCGATCAGCACCCGGGCGTGCGTGTCTGGGCAGATCGAAAGCTGACGGCCTCAAAAAAGAAGTCCAAACGCAAGGCGCCTCTCTCTCCCAGCCCTAGTGGGTCTGGAGGTGCTCAAGACGCGAACGCACCCTCTCCCGAAACACATTTCCCTTCGCTCGTTCAGGCTGATGAATTGCACAAGATGGGCATCGACGGGCGCGGCGTGACGGTTGCCGTTATCGATACCGGCCTTTGGACGGAACCCGATGCGATTTCTCGCACTGCATACGGTGAAACACGCGTCTTTGCTCGTTGTAGTGTGCTTTCAAGCAAGTCCAAAAATAACTGTGCGGGCAATGATGACAGCAAAAAAGGAGATGACGAAAACGGCCACGGCACTCACGTGGTGTCGGTGATCGCGAGCAGCGAGAAAAGCAAGTCTGGGTTGTACCACGGTGTGGCGCCCAGCGTCGGTATTGTTGCGGTGCGTGCGTTCGACAAGAACGGCAATGGCAAATACAAGGATGTCATCAAAGCCATAGACTGGATTTATACCCACCGCGACAAATATGGCATACGGGTACTCAACCTCTCGCTCAGCGGACAGGTTCAATCTCACTACTGGGATGATCCGCTCAATCAAGCAGTCATGGCCATATGGGACGTGGGTATCGTGGTGGTGGTGTCCGCTGGAAACAATGGACCAGAAGCGATGACCGTCGGTGTTCCCGGTAACGTGCCCTATGTTGTGACCGTCGGTGCCATGACAGACAGCTTTACCCCCGGCGATGCCAGGGATGATGTGCTAGTGGCTTTTTCGTCAGCAGGCCCTACTCATGAAGGGTTTGTTAAACCAGAGATTGTGGCTCCTGGAGGTCATTTACTGGGTAGAGTTCCAAAAAGTAGTGAGCTTGCGCTCAAGCATCCCGAGTTTCTGGATGCAGAAGAAGAATTCTTCATGATGTCCGGTACCTCCCAATCAGCCGCTGTGGTCAGTGGAGTGGTGGCACTGATGCTGCAAGTTGACCCCAGCCTAACGCCTGACCAGGTGAAGTGTCGTTTGATGTCCACTGCTAAATCAGCGATGACTGACGATGGACTTCCGGCTTACGGTATTTTTCAGCAAGGGGCTGGTTTGGTCTCGGCCATTGCAGCGGCGTACGGAAGCAGCACAAGCTGTGCAAATCAGGGTCTAAACATAACAAAAGATCTGATGGGAACGCAGCACTTCGGCGGTCCGGCGAATCAAGATGATCAAGGTAAGTGTTACCTCTTGTCCAACAACCTTGATG
>JACZXA010000239.1 GCA_022571865.1 Pseudomonadota bacterium | reverse complement strand
GCAACCAGAAAGCGCCCAGGTTCCAACAGCAGTTTGAGGTCGCGTTCGCCTATGAGCGCTCGTAGATGACCGCCATATTCATCGAGATCAAATTCCTCTTCGTCGCGGTAGGTCACACCGAAACCGCCACCCATGTCGATGTGTTCGATATGAATGTTCGAGTCTTCGAGTTCGTCGATTATCTCGATCAGGTTTGTACAGGCTTCGACGAGCGGTGCAACCGTGTTGAGCTGAGAACCGATATGACAGTCGATACCGCGTACGCTGAGTACCTCACTCGCGGCCGCCTGCCGATATAGATCGATCGCCTGTTCCTTCAGGACACCAAACTTGTTTTCCTTGAGGCCCGTGGAGATGTAGGGATGGGTGTTGGCGTCCACGTCTGGATTAATCCGTACCGAGATGGGTGCAACTTTGCTCAACAGTTCAGCACGAGCCTCGATTCGGTCGAGTTCGGCGCCACTTTCTACATTAAAACAGCCGATACCCACCTTGAGTGCCAGGTCGATCTCAGCAACCGATTTCCCAACGCCGGAGAACACCAGATGCGCAGGCTCTACACCAATACTGATCAGCCGTTGTAATTCACCACCTGAGACGATGTCGAAACCCGCACCAAGGTCTGCAAAGCAGCGCAACACGCTGAGATTCGAATTTGCCTTCACTGCATAGCAGATTACAACGTCAAGCGGTGCCATCGCGTTCTGCAGCGCCTCGTAGCGGTTCTCGAAGTGAGCCCGGGAGTACACATAGACCGGTGTGCCCACGGCCTCGGCAATGGTTTGCAGGGAAACCCCTTCCGCATGCAATACTCCATTACGCAGAACAAATGGCTGCATGCCGGCATCTCGAGCGGGACTATTCATGACTTCGGGTCGCGACTGCGGCAACGTTGCATTCCGGGTTGGGAAGCTCTCCAGGTATCATTGTCTGCGTTAAAGACTCTTCCGGTGCGGAGAGGGGTCCCTTCTGCCCACAGGTTGCGGCAGTGTTGGCAAAGAGGCTGAGAAAAATAAACAGTCGCACCCAACGCACTTGGATTAGCCCTGAAAAATCAGCGCGCAAGTATACACCCGCAACCCTGAGCGGCTATTGAGAAGCCTTTAGCGGCAAATGAAAGCCCTTGGCAATTGGAGAGCCTTCAGCGGCCGCCAGAGCTAGAGCCTTTCGCAGTAGCTGGTGCCGCGAGTAGCTGGTGCCGTGCCTATTCGTGAACGTTTTGCATGCAAAACGTTAACCAATAGGCACGGCACCAATCACACTCGGCACCAATCACACGAATAGGCACCAATCACACTTTTATGCGTTTTCGGGCTCGAGCGATAGCTGCGCGAACCTGTTCTGGACTGGTGCCACCGAAGTGATTGCGGGAACGCACCGAGCCTTCGAGCGTCAGCACGTCGAAAACGGAATCGTCGACCGCCTCGGTGCTGAACTTGCGAAGCTCTTCCAGGGTGAGTTCATCGAGGCTTTTTTGCTCATCGATGGCGTAAGCGACCGTTCGCCCTACCGCCTCGTGAGCGTCGCGAAACGGCATATCCTTGCGCACCAGATAGTCGGCCAGATCCGTTGCCGTGGCGAAGCCGTCGTTTGCCGCCTTGCGCATGGCGTCGATATTGGGTTTCATGGCGTCAATGAGGCCGGTCATGGCGGTCAGTACGTCCCGCAGCGTGTCGATACTGTCGAAAAGTGGTTCCTTATCCTCCTGGTTGTCTTTGTTGTAGGCGAGCGGTTGTGCTTTCATCAATGTCAGCAAGGCCATCAGGTGGCCAAATACCCTGCCCGTCTTGCCACGCACAAGTTCGGGTACATCGGGATTTTTTTTCTGCGGCATGATGCTCGAGCCGGTGCAGAACCGGTCGGGTAACTCGATGAAGGCAAACTGTTGTGAGTTCCATAAGACGAGCTCTTCAGACCACCTGGACATGTGATTCATCATGAGGCTCGCGACAGCGCAGAATTCTATTGCGAAGTCTCTGTCGCTCACGGCGTCCAGTGAATTTTCCGCAACCGCGTCGAACCCAAGCTCCTCGGCGACGAGTTGGCGGTTGATGGGGAAGGTGGTTCCCGCGAGCGCGGCACTACCCAGTGGTAATACGTTCACACGCCGTCGACAATCCTCGAGCCGTTCGCTATCGCGCAGCAGCATCTCGAACCAGGCCAATAGATGGTGTCCGAAAGTAATGGGCTGTGCCGTTTGCAAATGGGTGAATCCGGGCATGATGGTTTCCGGATGCTGTTGTGCTTGGTCGAGGATGACATTCAGTAGTTGCCCTGTGCGTCCCTGCAGGTCGTCGATGGCGTCTCTCAGGTATAGCCGCAGATCCGTTGCTACCTGATCGTTGCGGGATCGGCCGGTATGCAGTTTTTTGCCGACTTCTCCGGTGAGGTCGATCAGCCGCGCTTCGATATTCATGTGAACGTCTTCGAGATCCACCCGCCAGGTGAATTTTCCATCGTCGATCTCTTTGTGAATCGATTGCAATCCCGATACGATACGCGTGCGCTCATCGGGTTTCAGCACGCCAACTTTAGCGAGCATGTTGGCATGGGCGATTGAGCCGCGGATATCGTGATGGTACAGGCGCTGATCAAAGGTCACCGATGCCGTGAAACTCTCCACGAATTGATCGGTGGCTTCGCTGAACCGGCCGCCCCAAGGTTTGAAATCTTGGCTCATGGTGTAAGGATTTCCCGTTAAGATGGCGGATTATAGCAATCAATTGCGGGGCTCAATGCCGGAAATGAACCGGTTGGCGAGACCATCACAATTCATCGTCCCCGAACTCTGTAACGCGACGGCGATTTCTCTGCTGGTGCTCATCGGTGAGTTGCTGGTTTTAGTTCTGTTATTTGCCGGTGGAGAGGTGAGCTGGGCGCGATTCTCCCTGATGTCGCTGTTTGTGCAATGGGTGGCTCTGGCTAGTGCGGGCGTGCTTTGCTGGTCACGCGCGCGGCTCGCCAGATTTGGGCTGGTTGCGAGTGCCGTGTTGGCATTTTTGTTAATCCTGATCATCACCTTGGTGGTTGGCATAGTTGCGGATCGCGTCCTTGTCGGATCCTTGGACAGAGGAATAGATTTCTCCACGATTGTGGGTCAGTTGGTGATTTCGGGAATTATTTCCGCCCTGGCGCTGCGCTACTTTTATGTTCAGCAGCAACTCCGCGAGCAAGAGCAGTCCGAGCTTCAGTCCCGTATTCAAGCGTTGCAGTCACGAATACGACCGCACTTTCTATTTAACAGCATGAACATCATTGCGAGTTTGATCGCAACGGACCCGGAGACGGCAGAATCAGTGGTGGAGGATCTTTCGGAGTTGTTTCGCGCCAGCCTGAATGACGCGGGTAACCAGGTACCGCTTACCGAAGAGCTCGATCTTTGTGAGCGATATGTACGCATTGAGTCGTTACGCCTTGGGGATCGGTTGAAGCTGACTTGGGATGTGGAGCAGACCAGCCAGGTCGTGAAAATTCCGCTCCTCACTTTGCAACCCCTGTTGGAAAATGCGATTTATCACGGTATACAACCTCTGCAGGACGGGGGCACCATCTCGGTTCGGCTCTGGTACGAAAACGAAACGGTCAAAGTAGAGATCACCAACCCGCTTCCCTCTGACGAAAATCGTTCTCGCAACCAGGGAAACCAGATGGCGCTGAGTAACATTCGCAGTCGCCTCAACGTGTTGTATGGAGCACGAGCCGAGCTCACCACGACCACTCGGGACGGTCTGTATGTCACATCACTGTCGTATCCTTTCGCGAATCAGCTCGGTGAGGTAAACGAACCATGAGAGTGCTCATTGTCGATGACGAACAACTCGCCAGAGATCGATTGGTCAGAATGGTGGGTGACTTTGATGCCTACGAGGTCGTTGGAGAAGCTGCTAACGGTATGGAAGCTGTCAGGCTGGCGGCTGAGACGTTACCTGAGTTGGTGTTATTGGATATACGCATGCCGGGCATGGACGGCTTGGAAACCGCCCGCCACTTCAACGAGTTTGAAGAACCCCCCGCGGTAATCTTCTGCACGGCCTATGAAGAGCATGCGTTGGAAGCGTTTGATTTGCAGGCGGTCGGCTATCTATTGAAACCGGTACGAAAGGAAAACCTCGGAACGGCGTTGGCCAAAGCCCAGCGGGTCAACAAGGCACAACTCGCCGCGCTCGCCGACGACGGAGAGCCACGTCGCTCGCACATTGTGGCGCGAACCCGCAGAGGAATTGAGCTCATTTCCATCGACGACATCCGCTACTTTCAAGCAGATCAAAAATACGTCACGGTTCGTCACGGTAGTGGAGAGATCATTATCGACGATACGTTGCGAGAACTGGAAACGGAGTTTGGGGACCTGTTCGTTCGGGTGCATCGTAATGCTCTCGTTGCGGCGCGTTACATAGAAGGTCTGGATCGCGCCCGTGATAGTGGCCACTACAAGATTCGCATGCGGGACGTGGAAGAAACGCTGGAAATAAGCCGACGGCATGTTGCCGGTGTGCGGAAGTTCATCAAAACGCTTTGAGTGCGCCAACCACTTAACCCTGATGTGACAATAATATGCGCGCGCAGACGTGTTATAACAGGCAAAATGCGTGCTCGCACAGATTTTCGCGATGGGAGCATACGCTACCGTATGTGACCTGAGTGAAAATCGAGCAAGTGCGTAGTTTGCCTGTTAAAACGCGAGCGGTACGCAGTCTGCGCCGTGGATTATTGTCACATCAGGGTTAAATGTCTAATAACCCCATCATCATTGCCACGCGAAAAAGCGAGCTCGCTCTGTGGCAGGCCGGGTTCGTCAAAAATGCCCTCGAGAAGGTACTGCCTGGTATCGAAGTACGGCTTCTCGGTATGACCACCAAGGGAGATCGATGGTTGCACGCACCCCTTGCTGAAGTTGGTGGTAAGGGTTTGTTCATCAAAGAACTCGAAGCCGCGCTACTGGCGGGAACCGCACAGCTTGCGGTGCATTCGATGAAGGATGTTCCCGCCTTGCTGCCTGAGGAATTTTCGCTCCCTGTTATTGCGTTTCGAGAGGACCCCCGCGACGTACTCGTCAGTCGCAATGGGGAGAAGTTGTCCGAGTTGCGTGAGGGGGCTCGAGTCGGCTCGTCGAGCCTGCGCCGTCAGGCGCAAATACATGTGCTCAGGAGTGATCTCGAGATTTGTCCGGTACGCGGGAACGTCGATACACGCCTCAATAAGCTCGATAGTGGTGAATACGATGCACTGCTACTGGCGAGCGCCGGACTCAAGCGCTTGGGGCTCGAAGCGCGCGTCACGGAATATTTCGACACCAACATCTGTCTACCCGCCGGTGGGCAGGGAGCACTTGGAGTCGAGTGTTTGTCGGATGATGCGGCCTTGATTGAGCTGTTATCACCACTGGACGATGTTGATGTTCGTGCTTGCGTGATGGCGGAACGGGGAGTCAGTGCCGGTCTTGGGGCAGATTGTTCCACGCCGCTCGGCGCTCACGCGACGATTGTCGATGGTCGGATCACGTTGCGGGCCGTGTTGGCTACTCCGGATGGCACCAAGGTTTTACGGGCCAAAGCGTCAGGCACCCAGGCGGATACCTTGGTACGCGAGGTGGTTGCCAGCCTGACCGACCAGGGTGGGCTGGAACTGTTGCAGAGCCTCTCATGACTACCGATAAGCCGGGATCTTAGGTTGCGTGTCTGGATCACGCGAACCCAACCTGGCGCCGATCGTCTGGCCGCCGACTTGCGACGTCGTGGGGTGGACGTGCTGGTGGCTCCGGTGCTCGTGATCGAGGCGATTGCCGTCATGCCACCACCCCGCTTCGACACGGTGGTATTTTTATCGGAACATGCGGCGACTCTCGGGGCAAAGAAGATCGGAATCGAAGGTTCGGTGGTCCTGGCTGTGGGTGATCGAACCGCTGCGGTACTGGCCGAATTGGGAGTACAAGCCACGGTGCCGCTGCTTCATTCCTCGGTGGGTCTGCTTGAATTGCCGGAGTTGACCGTAGTACGCGGCAAGCGAATCCTGCTGGTGGCCGGATTGTCCGGGCCTGATCTGCTGGCACGCGAACTTGCCTCACGCGGTGCCAAAGTTGAGGAGTTCTCGGTTTATCGACGAGTCGCGCTCGACAGACTGTTGCCAGAACAATGCAGCCAGCTGAGTGAAGTGGACATGATTGCGGTATCGAGTGGCGATGGATTCGAAAACGCGGCCCGTTTATGGTTGCTTGCCAACGGAAATGCCAATGTGCCCGTACTCGTTCCGTCCGAACGGGTCGCCTTGAAAGGCAAGACGCTGGGCTTTCCAAACGTGCATGATTGTGCGGGGGCCGACAGCGATGCGGTGTTACGCGGTTTGGCTGGTATTAGCGGCACGTAGAATAGCTCAGAGGCGCACACACCCGGAGGCGTTGACCATGGAACAAGATTCGGAAGATCGTTCTTTGACCGACGAGAAATCAAGTTCAGTCAGTAATTCAAAATCCGCAGGCTCAACCTCGTTAGAAAAACTCGAGCCTGCGATCAAACCACGGGGTAGGTTCCTTACCGGGATGAGCTTCCTGATGGCGCTAACGGCTTTGTCGGGG
>JACZXA010000238.1 GCA_022571865.1 Pseudomonadota bacterium | reverse complement strand
CCATGGTTGTCGGCGGTCGTTCGTAATTGTTCCCGCAACGTCGAGACGGCGTAATTCTTGTCGTAGAGTTCATCACCCAGCAACAGCAACTCACGCTCCTCGGCGCAGAACAGAAACACAAGCCGCATCATCACGGTCAACGCCGACTCGTAGAGCCGTTCATCGGGCACCTCAGCCAACAGAGTTCCGCCGTGGGCACGGTCGGCCTTGTCCAACGACTGGACCAACACTTCAACCGCACGACGAACCTGATAGCCAAGCTGATCGGTGACTTCCTGTTGATCCTCGGCAGACTGGGCCAGCAGGAATTCGAGTGTCTCATCCTCCGGCACGCCGAAGAACCGGTAGCTGCCAAGAAACGTGCGGAACGCTTGCAGTGTCTTCGGTTCTTCCAACCAGATCGCTTCATCATCGACGGCGACTTCAGCCACTTCTTCATCCTGAGCATATTGGTTCGAGATAACCCCCACCGGTACTACCTGCTCACCGCTCTTTTCAGCAGAGTCCTCGTCAGCAGGGTCCGTCGCGGCGGCCAACGCGTTCGCTGCCAACAAGCAAATCAACAACGGCCATTTTACCCAACGGTTCACAGGCCAAGTATAGGAAACCTCTGTAGAATACCCGCGTTATGGAACCCTGGATCGCACCTTCCATTCTCGCGGCGGACTTCACCCGTTTGGGCGCCGAGGTCAATGAGGTATTGGCCGCTGGTGCGGACATCATCCATTTTGACGTCATGGACAATCATTACGTACCCAACCTCTCTATCGGGCCGCTGGTCCTCAAATCGCTGCGCAAGTCCGGTATCGACTGCGGAATCGACGTTCACCTGATGGTCAAGCCGGTGGAACGCCTCATCGTCGATTTTCTGGATGCCGGCGCAACCATCATCAGCGTTCATCCCGAAACCACCGAACATCTGCATCGAACCTTGAATCTCATCCGCGAAGGCGGTGCTCAACCCGGTGTCGTGTTCAATCCAGCCACCCCTTTGGCGTTATTGGCCGAGGTGATCGAGTTGGTGGATCTGGTGTTGATCATGTCGGTGAACCCGGGTTTTGGCGGCCAGTCGTTCATCGAATCCAGCATTCAGAAGCTCAACGCTGCCCGCGAAATGATCGATGCGAGTGCTCGTGATATTCGTCTCGAAGTCGACGGTGGCATCAAAACAACCAACATAGGACGGGTTGCCGCGGCTGGTGCAGATACATTCGTCGCAGGCTCTGCCATATTCGAAAGCGACGACTATGCTCAAACCATCCGCGAGATGCGAGCAGCCCTCACCGACGCCACAGCTACTTAGTGTCCTGGCGGCGTCACTATTGCGGCTATCTGTTCGACCTGGATGGCACCCTGGTAGACACGGCTCCCGATATCAGCGTGGCTCTCAATACCGCACTCGAGCATGAGGGTTATGAGCCCGTCAGTGAAGACCATACCCGCCACTGGGTTGGTCACGGAGCACGGGTGCTGCTCGAGCAAGCGCTCGATCACCAAAACGAGCCCCACGCCGCGGTCGATGCGATGCTCAAAATATTCATTGCCCATTACCAGGAACACATTGCCGATCGCAGCACGCCATACCCCGGGGTAGTGGCTGGTCTCTCGGCGCTCCGCGCTCGCGGGGCAAAGCTCGCCCTGGTCACCAACAAACTTGAGCATTTGAGCGTCGCGGTGCTCGCCGCACTCGACCTGACACGGTTTTTTGATGTCCTGGTGTGTGGTGACAGCACCAAAGAGCCAAAACCAGCAGCGGCTCCAGCCCTCTATGCCTGCAAGCAACTAAAACTCCGGGTAGACGAAGTGCTGTTTGTGGGAGACTCGGAGACGGACGTGATCTGCGCTCATGCCGCCGGCTGTACGGTTGTTTGTGTGCCTGAGGGTTACAACCACGGAACCGCGGCCTCAGCCCTCGGCGCAGACGGCGTGATTGAAACGTTCCAAGACCTCGTTTAGGCTTCGCAATCCTGGATTACCGATAATCTTACCTAGCCTGCGCGGTAGAAAAGATTCCCAGGATTCGATCTCTTTCAATTTCGGACCGAACGACATGCCCGGCCTTCATGAAACGATGACGAACCAGACGGGCATCACGTCGATTGAGCCATTGTGGATGCCGCCAACTGCCCATCGTTGGCGATAGTCTTTTTCGAGACAGGGCGTCACGGCTTAAGGATTTTAAGCATCCGACTTTCAAGAGATCATCATGAACGCAGAAGAATTTTCCCGACTGGCTGAGGAAGGCTACAACCGAATACCGGTAGTTTTCGATACTCTGGCCGACCTCGACACACCCTTATCCACCTATCTGAAGCTCGCCAGGGGACCTTACTCCTACTTGTTGGAGTCCGCACAAGGCGGCGAAAAGTGGGGACGTTATTCCATCATCGGGCTGCCTTCGGACACCGTGCTCAAGGTCACAAATCAACTCATCACCATCGAGACCGATGGTGAAATCATCGAGGAGGTCGAAACAGACGACCCACTGACATTCATCGAAGCATTCCAACAACGCTACAAAGTGGCACCGCTTCCCGAGTTACCTCGTTTCTACGGCGGTCTGGTGGGGTATTTCGGCTATGACTGCGTACGCTACGTAGAGAAACGGCTCGCGAACTCAGCCCCCCCCGACCCTCTTGGTACGCCCGATATCCTGTTGATGGTCTCCGAGGACGTGGTGGTTTTCGACAACCTCAGGGGACGCATGCAACTCATCAGTCTGGTGAATCCTGACGATCCCAACATCTACCAGCACACCATCGAGCGCCTCCAGGACCGCGCGCGCGAACTCCACAACGCGGTTCCGACCATACCGACATCCACAACCAACCAGCGGGTGCTCGAAAGCGACTTTCAGTCTGGCTTCGGAGAAGCGGGGTTCAAGCTTGCGGTAGAGAAGATTCGTGACTACATCAAGGCGGGTGATGTGATGCAGGTGGTTCTTGCGCAACGCATGTCACTGCCGTTCGGGGCCGAACCCATCAATCTGTATCGTGCCTTGAGAAGCTTGAATCCGTCTCCGTACATGTACTTCATGGACCTCGACGAGTTTCAAATTGTCAGCTCTTCTCCGGAAATATTGGCAAGGCTCGAAGGCGACACAATCATCAATCGTCCGCTAGCGGGAACACGGCGGCGCGGCGATACACCCGAAGAGGACGCCGAAATGGAAGCGGAGTTGCTGGCCGATCCCAAAGAAATCGCCGAACATCTGATGCTCATCGATCTTGCCCGCAACGACGTCGGCCGGGTAGCCCAGATCGGATCGGTGGAGGTCACGGAACAGTTCACCATCGAGCGCTACTCCCATGTGATGCACATCTCCAGCAACGTCGTTGGCAAACTCAGCTCAGGCAAAACGGCCATGGACGTGTTACGCGCCACGCTCCCGGTCGGCACCTTGTCTGGCGCGCCGAAAATCCGCGCGATGGAGATCATCGATGAGCTTGAACCCGTGAAGCGCGGCATCTATGGCGGAGCGGTGGGTTACCTCGCCTGGAACGGCAATATGGACACCGCCATCGCGATTCGCACGGCAATCATCAAAGACGGGACGCTCTACATCGAAGCGGGTGGCGGCGTGGTAGCCGATTCGATCCCGAAACTCGAATGGAAAGAAAGCATGAACAAAGGTAGAGCGATTTTCGAAGCCGCAGCGATGGCTGAGGCTCGTTTCGAGAACCCCGATTGATCGCCGGCAGGATTATTCGTCTAGGTGATTACCGCAGTTGGGTTCATGAATAATCGACCGGCGAGGTTGCCTGCCGCTATGGAGGTGCCGGGATGTTCGCCGGACGCCTGGGAGTGCCGAGAATCAGGACCAGAAGTGCCGGCAGGAGGGTGAGATTTGCGACGAACGACAAGGCCATTGCAATCGCCACAAGCAAGCCGAACATGATTGTCGGTACGAAGTTCGAGAATCCAAGCACCGAAAAACCGACGATAACGGTCACACTCGTGAAATACATTGCGCGACCAATCGTCGCGTGGCTCCACGCGACGGCAAGGCGAACGTCCTTCTCATCGTCGTACTCTTGCTGAAAACGGTGCAGGTAGTGGATGGCGTTGTCCACGCCGATACCAACGCTGACTGCGGCAATCGTCGTAGTCATCATGTCCAGAGGTATCCCCGCATAGCCCATGAAGGCAATGACGGTCGCAGCCGCCAGTATATTGGGAATGAGACCGATCAGGGCATAAAGCAGCGAACGCAGCAGCACGAGCAGCATCAAGAACGCGGCCAGCAGCACATAGGCCAACGAGTCGAGCTGAGAATCAACAAGCTGCAGGAGCATGCTGTTGAAAAGCACCATCATGCCGGTTACCTGCACATCCTCGACACTCATATCAAGATCTGTCTGGACAAACTCGACGATGTCTGCAACCAGCGCGTTGCGATCGAAACTCGGCCCGCTTTCGATCACCCGTGCATTCAAACGGACTTCTCCGTATGCGGGTGAGGCATAGGGATGAATGAGCTCGTCACGGAGTTCTTCGGGGAGCATGGCGAGTACGCCCGCGATCTGCAAACCGGTCAGTGGTTCGCCATCGGTAAACTCGCGCGCCAGCCGTTCCAGGGATGCGAGCGACATGACCTTACCGATCTCGGGTCGAGCCTCCAGGTAGCTATGCAGGGCTTCGATTCGATCCAGCTTGTCACGAGTGAACCAGTACCGCTCCGGGTAGGCTTCCTCGGTAGCCTCATCCGCAAAAAAATCGTCTTCAAGCTCACTGTCATCGAATTCTTCGAACGGAGCAAAACGAAGGATCACGTCGAACGGCATGGTGCCACCAAGGTGCTGATCGATGTAACGCATGCCCTGGTTGATGTCTGTGTCGGAGTGGAAGTAGTCGATGAAGCGGTTGTCCATGTTCACCTTTGTTATGCCGAATACCACAACGACCGACCAGACCGCCACCAGGCCTAAGATGCTTTTGTATCGCCAACGGGAAAATTCACCCATGACTCGCGTCACTGCAAGCTCCTGGATGAGGGGTCCGCGGGGAGAAGCACGGCCGAGGAACAACAACACCGCCGGAAAAAAAGTAAACGTTACGGTGAACGCAATGGCGATACCGAGGCACATCATCCAGCCGAAATCTTCGACCGGCACAATACGGCTGACCGTGAGCGAGCCAAAAGCAGCCATCGTGGTCAGCGCCGTATACAGACAAGGCGCGAACTTACTCAACATCGTTTCCGAAACCAGAGCCCCGATGGGAATGGTGGTGTCCAGGTGCAACAATTCGCGATAACGCACAATGAGATGAATGATGAGCGAGATGGTCGTGATCGCGAGCAACGACACAAAGTTGGACGAAATCACCGTCGCCGGGCGTTGTACAAACCCGAGAACGCCGATGGTCAGCACGATCGCGAGCGCACTCGTCGCAATAGGCAGCAACACCCAGCGCACTCGGCGAAAAAACGCGAACAGCACGACCATCACAATCATCAACACACCGCCGCCGAACACAACCAGGTCGCCTTTTGCGTACGCGATCATGTCGGCCGCGATCATCGGTACCCCACCCAGGTGCAATACACCGCGATCTGCATAAGACACCCGCACATCACGAACGGCACTGATGAGATCATCGCGGCGCTCGAGGAACGCTTCACGAAGCGTCAGGTGCTGCTCGAGCAATTCACTCAGCCGAGTGGATTGTTCCTGGCTGAGAGGTTTCTTCGCCTGCAACAAGTCACGCTCGGCGACCACTTCATCCAGGTCATCGTCCGGTGCAAGGTCGATACGCATCGCGGTGGCTCGCCCGTCGCGCGAGATCAACAGCTCGCTGAAAAGCGGACTGCTGGTGAGTTCAGCCTGCGCCAGGTCCCAATCGACATCTTCAGAGCGCAGATTACGAAAACCTCCGTCGAGTTCGGCTAACGGTACCGGGGGGCTCTTGATGAGCGGTGCATCCAGTATCGAGAAAACCGCCCGTACCCCGGGGATCGCAGCAATTTCGGCCGTCAAGCTCTCGAGGTGACCAACGTTGACCGCATCGAGGGCGCGGCCTTGATGAGGGGCGAACGTGAGCAGGAGAAACTTGTCCCCGCCAAATCGCTTTGCCACCCGTTGATAGTTGGCGAGATCCCGGTCGCCCTCGACAACCAGAGTGTCGGAAGAGGCATCGAAACTGAACTGGGTGGCAAAAAAACCGGCAACTCCAGTCACCACGAGCAATACGCTCAGAATGGTTCTTGGGTATCGCAGCACGCGAACGTAGGCTCTGGCGGCCAGGTTCAGCAACTCGTTACCCTGGCTGGTTCAGGCTGGATCAACATGACACAAATACGATCAACGGGATCGGGCTATTGTTTGGTGTCACGACCCATTAATCAACTCGCCCAAACTGCTTGGTTGCTGCCGAGGGGATTTAGCTGGCCAGGTCTGCTTGCTGGAGAACCTTGAAGAATCAGGCTAGCAGTCTGTCGGACTTAGCGGGATCTTGGCGAGGGAGTGGGAAAGCGAGGTCATTTTTTTGGTCTTTTGAGGAGCATAGTGGTGCTACGTGACGAAAAAGAGCGGAAAAATGAACCGCTTTCCCACTTCCGCAGCCGATTCATCCTAAGTCCGACAGACTGCTAGGCTGCC
>JACZXA010000049.1 GCA_022571865.1 Pseudomonadota bacterium | reverse complement strand
CAGAGGCAGCAAATACTCGGGGAAATACGCTCGGACGACGTGAATTGGGTCAATCCAGTTGGCTCGGATCTTCTCGATTGAACTAAGCCGCGAAACAAGGAGAACACATGGCTTTGCAGGTGATAGGTGCGGGATTCGGACGTACGGGCACGTTGTCGTTGAAGGTCGCCTTGGAGAAACTTGGGTTTTCGAAGTGTTACCACATGCTGGAAGTCATGGCGAACGACGATCATGTCGATCGCTGGCGGGAAGCCGCCCGGGGTGAGCCGGTAGATTGGGAGGTGTTGTTCAGCGGTTATCAGGCGGCCGTGGACTGGCCCTCATGTAACTTCTGGGAAGCGCATCTTGCTCAGTTTCCCAATGCAAAAGTGTTGCTGTCCGAGCGTGATCCCGAACTCTGGTATGAGAGTGTGATGAATACGATCTATCCATCCAGCCTCGCAGGTCGAAAGTCAGAGGATCCCGCGATCAGGAATCGGGTGGAAATGGCCTTCGAGGTCATCTGGGATGCTCTGTTCGATAATCGAATGGACGACAAAGCACACGTTATCGACGTGTTTCTTGCCCACAATGAGCGGGTAAAATGGCTGGTCCCGAATGATAAGTTGCTGGTTTTCAATCCTGCGGACGGTTGGGAACCGTTGTGCGCGTTTCTCGAATGCAGCGTTCCGGAGGATCCGTTTCCGCGGCTAAATACGACCGAAGACTTTCACCAGCGGATGCAGGCGGTCATGCGCGCTGCTCAGTAGCGCGAGGGTTATAGAGAAACGACCCGTTCCGGATACCCGGACCACGTCCAGGCATAGGTGGTACGACTTATGCCCATCATCACGCCACCGAGTGCTCGCGGATTGATGAACAAACCGTCATGGTTGTCATCCGATCCGGTCCAGTCGTTGGGCGCGAGGTCTTTGAGTCGTTCGCGCAACGCAGGCAGATCGTCGGTTTCGCCGTAACACATGTACATCGAAGGTCCGAACTTTTCACAATAGCGACCCATGGTTTTGGAGGCGTCGTAGGGATGAATGGTTTCGATGCGATGCAGGCTCGATGCATCGAACAGCGTCAACGACCCCTCATAACCGTAAGTGTCGGAGTCAATTTGTACAAACGCTTCGTGATCCAGGGCGAATACGCGGGCGATGTCCGCGGCGGATTGATCCGCGTTGGTCGTTAGATGTGTCGCCTCGTAGAGGTTACGGAGCAAACCCACCGGTTCTCGTTGTACGTGTACTGAGACGACAACGTTCAAACCGGGAATACCGATATGGGATTCATGTAGAAAAAGCTGATCGGCGAGTTCGAGTCCCTGGATGTTCTGGGTTTTCAGATGCGCGCGCAGGTTGTCGAGATTCTCGCAACTCACCCCGATGCTGAATGGCCCGCCGCGGCCCGCTTTGAGGTGCGTTTCCGCGAACCCGGGACCGGTGGGTTGCAGGATTTCCACCAGGGAATCGCCGACTTGAATCGTTACCCGGCTGGCGTTGAGTTGTGGCACGTCGTCCGTACCTTGTGCGGTCGCGTCCAATAGCTTCATCCAGCGCTCTGCAACGGCTTGCGCGTTGTGTGTGGTTAGCTGGATGCGGTCGACTCGTTTCAGCATGATCGTCCTCCTGTATCGCGCTTGTACACTAGTCGGTGTTCAAGAGCCAACTGAACACACAGGTAGCAAGCACTGCTCCGATGATTTCCGCACCGATGAAGTAAGGGACGTGTTCCAGTTGAATGCCGGTAAACGTGTCAGTGAACGCCCGGGCGATGGTCACCGCCGGGTTGGCAAAGGAAGTCGAGGCGGTAAACCAGTATGCGGCGGTGATGTACAGGCCGACAGATAGTGCTACGGCTTCGGCGCGCGCCTTGAGCACCGCGAAGATCGTGGCCACCAGACCGAAGGTTGCGACGATTTCTGCGAGCCATTGACCAGCCCCTGTTCTTGCCTGTTGGGACAACTGAAACACGTCCAGCTCGAACATCCCGTGGGCAAGCCATACGCCCATCAGACCTGCTGCGACCTGAGTGAGCCAATAAAGGCTGGCAAGTGAAAGGTCGATGTCTCCCCGCAGTAGAAACGCCAGCGTCACCGCCGGATTGAAGTGTGCGCCGCTGATTGGTCCGAACATGAGAATCAGCACGACGAGGATTGCACCGGTCGCCAGGGCGTTAGCGAGGAGCGCAATGGCCGTATTACCACCGCTAAGTTGTTCGGCCATGATGCCGGAGCCGACAACGGTCGTGAGAAGAAACAGCGTACCGAGAAACTCGGCCGCCAATCGACGCGGAATCAATGACAACCACCTGAGTCCTGACAACACTCCTTGGTGAGAAAACTCAGCAACTGATTCATCCTGGTGTAGTTTGCAGTACAACGCAGAACTCGACCTTCGCGGCTTTGGGAGACCAGATCGTGCTTCACTAGGCGCGCGATGTGATGAGACAACGTCGAACCGGGAATCTTGAGGCGGGTTTGAAGATGGCCGACAGGCAGACCTTCGGGTCCGGAGCGCACCAACGCTTGAAAAATCGCTAGCCGGGTGTCGTTTCCCAGACTCTCCAAACAACCAGCTGCGTCATTGAGCTTCATTCCTCAAACCTCGCTTTGTGTCGTCGCCGTCCGATATTTCCATAAACATCGAAACATTAATGGACATTATATTATATTTCTAGTAACGTCGAAATATAGATTTTCAGGAGGATGGATGATGCGGTTACAGCTTGCACTGAATGTTGACGACCTGGAGACTGCGATCGAATTCTACCAAACCATCTTCGGGGTCGAAGTTCATAAACGCGAACCGGGTTATGCCAACTTCGTGGTGGAGAACCCGCCATTGAAACTGGTGTTGTTCGAGGCGCCCGGCGCTCCAGCGCGGTTGAACCATCTTGGTGTGGAAGTATTTGACGACGCGGAAGTGGCCGCAGCGGGTAAGCGTCTGGAGGCTGCGAATGTGGCGTTCGAGGCGGATGCCGGGCAGGTCTGCTGTTATGCCAGACAGAACAAGGTTCAAACCACGGATCCCCAGGGACTCATGTGGGAGTGGTATCGGGTGGCCGACGAATCTCCTGGCAGGGAAGAGTCGAGTCATTCGCGGGTTTGTTGCTGATCGGGGATGTTTTGCGCTACGAGTTGGGGTCGATCAACGTGGCGAGCGCGTCGGTTGATACCTGTCGGCCGTATTCGGAGAGTTCAAAAGCTTCTGCGTAGGTAACGCCGGGTAGTGCGAAATCGGCGGCGACGCGTTTTGGTCGGCGTCCGTAGAATTCTTTCAACCACTCGATGCGGTCCGCCGAGACCGTAAGACCGAGCGAGTGGGGCAACCACTCGAACACCTGAGATTCGTGGCATGCGAGCAGCGCAACGACCTGGTCGAAAACGTCATCGATTGGCAGCACGACATCCCCATGGAACGGTTGCGGTCGTTCGAAGAAGTCGCACATGCCGAGAACGACCGGGTCGCGAGTGAGTACGGGCACGTCGGGTTCGACATTGGGTACACGGAGCAGGAAACAGGCGTCTTGTACGAGTTGTGCGGTCGCTCGATGGTCCGGGTGGTAATCGCCTGCCCGGTGGGTGATGAGCACGTCGGGTGCGAATCTCCGGATGGCGATGATGAGTTGTTTGCGTAGCGTGAGGCTCGGTGTCAATTCGCCATCTGTTTCGTTCCAGATCCTGATGGTTGCATCGAGGCTTTTGGCAGCCTCCTGTGCCTCTTGTCTTCGCCGGGCGGCGAGCGGTGCTCGCTGCATCTGCTGATGGCCGGCGGAGCCGTCGGTCAGGGACAATATGGCCAAACGATTGCCTGCCCGGGCGTGTATGACCATCAAGCCCCCCGCGTGGAATTCGGCATCGTCAGGGTGAGCTCCCACTATCATCAGGCGTAATGGCTCGGTCATCGTTTACCCATCAGCGTTACAACTCGATGGCGGTGTTTTACATCAAAGCCGTGGTTGGAAGATACACTGGCTTCGATGGATATTTACGTCTGGGATTCGAGGATGATGGATGAACGCGGACCGACCTGACGCGGTTCAACGCAACGACACCCAGATGAACCTCGAGTATCGGTTTCTGCTGGGACATCGATTCAACGTAGACAGTCGATCGTATGTGGTGCGCGATATTCTAGTGCCTGATCAATGCGTTTTCGTCAATGCCGAATCCACTGTCAACGGCAAGACCACCGCACTCCGCTTTCCTGCCGCCACGGCAATCGAATCTCTTCTCGTCGAGGAGGAGATCGAGCTGTTCAGCCCGAATTTCGTGACTGCCGGGTAGTAGTTGGGCGAGATTTTCCTTCCCGGGAGTTCTTGCTGACGCAGTTATGAAGAATGGTTTCCAACCACCGTGTCGTGGCTGTCGTGTCGATCAGTTTGGTTGGTCTGCCTGAGCTACAGACGCTATGGAAAGATCCGGCCTGCGCCGGTGGTGACCGGTTGCCTGCTCGAAAGCGTGCGCAAGCTTCAGAAGCTCAAATTCCCCGCGTGGTTTGCCGACGATCTGCAGACCGATCGGCAACCCCTCGTCGGTAAAGCCTCCCGGCACGGAGATGGCAGGTAACCCGGTGACCGATATGGCACAACACACCGTCATCCAATCGATGTACGTTTCCATCGGCTCGCCATTGATTTCGCGAACCCAATCCTGGTCGGCTGGAAAAGGTGGCACTTGCGCCGCCGGTAACAGCAACGCGTCGTAGGTGGCAAAAAACTCCTCGAGTCGCCCGTAGATTTCGGTACGAGTCACTTCGGATGCCAACAGATCTTTGGTCGTGAGCGCCAGACCTTTGTCTACGTTCCAGATCATGGTGTCTTTCACATGCGTGCGCCAGTCGGGCAGCGTGCGGTCCAGAGAGCCTCCGAGAATGGCCAGTGCCGCTGCGCGTTGCACGTGAAAAACCGCCATGGCCTCGCTGAGATCGGGGCAGTTGTTTTCCACCGAACAGCCAAGGTCCTCGAACACCGCAAGCGTCTTTTCGAGGACACTCGTAACCCGTGCGTCCACCGGCACGCCGGTGAGATTGGGTGACCACGCGAGGCGCACACCCGACAGGTTTGCATCGAGCGGTCTGCGGAATGTGGAACCTTCGACATCGAGCGTTAGCGGGTCGGCAGGAAAGGGGCCGGCCTGAACGGAAAGCAGTAACGCCACATCTGCGACGGTTCTCGCCATCGGCCCGGAGGTGCCGAGGCGCGCAAACCATCCAAAAGTCCGCTCGTAGGGAACGCGTCCTATAGATGGGCGCAAACCCACGACGTTGCAGAAGCTGGCTGGATTGCGCAGCGAGCCACCCATGTCACTGCCATCTGCGATGGGCAACATTCCGCTCGCCAGAGCCACGGCGGCGCCGCCGCTGCTGCCGCCCGCGGTTTTGTCGAGATCGTAGGGGTTGCGCGTGGTGCCAAACAAACTGTTGAACGTGTGAGAACCCAGACCAAATTCCGGAACGTTGGATTTGCCGATAAAAATTGCCCCGGCACGACGCTGTCGAGCCACCAGCGCGCAGTCTTCGGCGGCAATTTGCCGAGCGTAGGGAATGAAACCGAACGTGGTCGGAAACCCACGCGCGTCCACCAGGTCCTTAGGCGCCATTGGCAAGCCGTGCAGCGGACCAACCTCGTCACCGCGAGCTAGTAGGTTGTCGGCTTTTGCGGCAAGCAGGCGGGCTTCGGACGGGTCCAGCAGGTTCACCAGGGCGTTGAGCTTGGGGTTCTCGCGTTCGATCTGGGTGTAGAAAGCGTCCATGACCTCAACGGCGGAAATCTCTTTTGCTCGAAGGCGGGCGGTCAGGCTCGATGCACTTTCCCAGATCAGATCGCTCATGGGTTGCCGAAACGGTGTTGGTAAGAACTTTGAGCTTCGCACATCGGTCAGGCGCCGTACAAGGCCTGGTGGAAGCGGGGTGCATTAGTAGGTGTGTTTGGCTAAAGTGTCGCCCGTTCAGCCACGTTTCATCGGCAACAGTCTCGTAACTCGCTGAAAACAAATAGATTTTACTCTGGCTCGAATGTTGCCTGGCGTTAAGCAGACAACGCATACTTGAGCGCCTCGACGATGATGCGCGCATGCCTAAAATAATGACCATTCCGAGGAGTCCCCATGCTCACCATTTCCGGGTTATCGAAAACCTATCCAAACGACGTCAAAGCGCTGGACGATGTCAGCCTTTCCATCCCCGCGGGGATGTTCGGGCTGCTGGGTCCGAACGGCGCGGGAAAATCTACGCTGATGCGCACCATCGCCACCCTGCAGGAACCCGATAGCGGCTCGATCCAACTCGACGATATCGACGCGTTGAAAGACAAGACTGCACTGCGCCGCTGCCTCGGCTATCTTCCCCAGGAGTTTGGCGCTTATCCACGTACTTCGCCGGAAGTCATGTTGAATCACGTTGCGGTGCTGAAAGGAATCACCGAGAAGAAGGTACGCAAGGCGCTGGTCGAACAGCTGCTGACAAAAACCAACTTGTGGGATGTGCGGAAGAAAAGCATCGACACATTCTCCGGCGGAATGAAACAACGTTTCGGTATCGCCCAGGCCCTGATTGGCGAGCCAAAACTCATAATCGTGGATGAACCGACGGCGGGGCTCGACCCGGCGGAACGCCGGCGGTTTCAAAATCTGCTCGCCAAGATTGGCGAAGACGTGGTCGTCATACTGTCGACCCACATCGTCGATGATGTCTCCGACCTCTGCCCGCGTATGGCCATCATGGGCGAAGGACGAATTCTCATCGAGGGGGATCCCCAGTCGCTCACCGAGGCACTCAACGGGAAACTGTGGAGCAAGGTCATTCCAACCGAGCAGGTAGCAACGCTTCCTAAATCCCTGCCGCTGGTGTCAACGCGAATGGTGGCGGGCAAAACCGAAATCCGCGTTGTGTCGGCGCAGCAGCCGGAAGGCGAGATGACTTTGGCCTCACCCACTCTGGAAGACGTCTATTTTGCGACGTTGCGCCAGCACAACCTGCAAGCAGAGTTGGATTGAGGGGGCGGCTCATGACTTGGGAAATATTTCGTTTCGAGTGTCGCTTCCAACTGCGCTCACCATTGTTTCTGATCGTTTCGCTTATTTTTTTCCTGTTCAACTTCTTTGCCATGGCGTCGGAATCGGTCACCGTTGGCGACGGGACGAGCAACCTGAACCTGAACGCGGCTTTCACCATTCTTCAAACGCAATACGTCTTCAGCATCATCGGGATGTTTGCCGCTATTGCCTTTGTCGCGGGAGCCATCACGCGGGATTACGAAGCCAAAACAGCGGAACTCTTTTTTGCGAGTGGCGTTTCCGAAAAAAGTTATCTTTTCGGCCGGTTTGCCGGCGGTTTTCTGTTTGCAACGCTGGCGATCCTTGCCGGTCTGCTGGGTACGCTGGTCGCGACGTTCATGCCCTGGCTCGACCCTGAGCGAATTGGTGAGTTTGATCTCGCGCCATACTGGTTTGGCGTTTATGGGGTGATCGTGCCGAACATGTTTGTCGTCTGCGCACTGTTCTTTTCCGTGTCCGCGTTGACGAGATCAATCCTCGCGGCGTACGTCGCAGCACTCGCTTTCATGATTACTTATGTCGTACTGAGTGCGGTCACCGACCAGGAATCGCTGTCTACCATGGCGCTGGCCGATCCCTTCGGCATAACAGCGTTCGCTGAGATAACGCGCTACTGGACGGTTTTCGATCGAAACTACCTGGTACCCGAGTTCGCGGGAACGTTGCTCGCGAACCGGCTGATTTGGGGATCCGTCGGCATTCTTGCGTTGCTGGCAACGGCCGCACGTTATGGTTTCAGTTTGACACCGAGCCGGCTGCGTTTGCGCCGGAGGAAATCGAAGAAGACCCCAATACCGGCACCCGCCATCCAGACGGTTGTTGCCCACCCGCGGTTTGACTTTGGCGCCAGCGTTGCCCAGTTCGCGTCGCAGCTGCGAATGGATATCCGTGGCATCGTGCGTAGCGTGCCGTTCTATGTGTTGCTGGCGTTTGGCATCATGAACGTACTAGGTGGATTCTACGCTGCCTTGACCCAATCTTTTGGTACGCCCGTTTACCCCCTCACCGCTGTCATGATTCTGGCTGCATCGGGTAGTTTCCTGTTCGTTATTTTGATCGTGCTCATCTACTACTCGGGTGAACTGGTGCATCGGGAACGACAGACGAACGTTGCGGACATCATCGACGCCACACCGTACCCGAACGGCATCATGATATTGTCGAAGATAGGCGCGCTCTGGTTCATCGT
Source organism: Pseudomonadota bacterium (assembly GCA_022571865.1). Classification (GTDB taxonomy): domain Bacteria; phylum Pseudomonadota; class Gammaproteobacteria; order Pseudomonadales; family Azotimanducaceae; genus SMWK01. Next base: position 16,590 of record JACZXA010000049.1, on the reverse strand, counting down.
GGCTGCACTGCTTGGAATCGTTACCCTGGCATCGATCCTCGTGCAAGCTTTCAACGACTATTACCGTTTCGAGTTGGACCTCTACTTCACCCGGCTCTTCGGGATGATTGGCAGCTCGTTTTTTCTGTTCGCCGTGCTTGGTGTGTTTATCCAGGTATTGGCCAAGAACAAATTCATCGGCATGATTTCGTTCCTCGTGGTATTCATTGTTCTCCGGACGCTTTCGAGCTTCGGGTTCGAGCACAATCTCTATTTGTTCAACATTCCGTCTGGTCCGTACTCGGATATGAACGGGTTCGGCCACTTCGTGCCAAGAACGGTAGCGTTTGGCCTGTACTGGTCTGCGGTGTCGGTGTTGATGGTGACCGTTGCCCACCTGCTGTTTCGGCGCGGGCACTACGATCACTTCCGTGAACGTATGTGGGTGGCCAGGGAACGATTGAATACCGGCGTGATCTCGGTCGCGCTCGTTTCGGTGTTTGCTTTTTCCTCGATCGGTAGCTGGATTTACTACAACACCAACGTATTGAACGATTACCTCACTCAGGACGATCGGGAAAAGGGACAAGCCGATTACGAGAAGGCCTACAAGCAGTATGAAGGCATGGCTTTTCCCGATTTGGTGGATTTGGAAATATACCTGGATATCTATCCTGAGGAACGACGCCTGGAGTCGAGAGGCAGCGCGTTGCTCGTCAACAATCGCAGTGAGCCGATTGCGGAAATTCACCTGTCGCTGCCGATCGTGTTGACGATCAATGCAATCGACATTTCCGATTCGGAGCTGGTTGAAGAGAACGGGCGTCTGGGTTATTACCGCTATGCGCTGAACCCGCCAATGCAACCGGGTGATGAGATCACCATGCGTTGGGATCTTTCGTGGATCAATGAAGGGTTTCCGAACTCGGGCTCTACCACTCGTGTTGTGGGTAATGGCACATTTGTAAACAACACCGAGATCATGCCATTGCTCGGTTACGACGCCGGTGAAGAGTTAGGGGACAACAACAAACGCCGCGAGTACGACCTGCCTCCAGTAGAGCGGCTTCCCAAGTTTGGTGATCCGGCGGCCCTTCATGTCAACCAGCTTGGCGTTTCGTTGCGCACCAACTTCCGTACAGTCATCAGCACGGCGGCAGACCAGATCGCGATCGCGCCGGGGTATCTGCAACGGGAGTGGGAGCAGGATGGTCGACGGTATTTCGAGTACGAAATGGACCAGCCGATCTGGCCGTTCGTTTCATTTACCTCCGCTCGCTACAGCGTCGTGGAGGAACATTGGAAAGGCGTCGATCTCAAGGTTTTCTACCATGAAGACCACGCCTATAACGTCGATGCGATGATGGATGGTTCCAAGAAGGCGCTGGACTACTTCAACCGCGAATTCACCCCTTATCAATATCGTCAGTTTCGCATTATCGAGTTCCCCAGTTATCAGTCGTTTGCTCAGTCGTTCCCGAACACGATTCCCTTCTCGGAAGCGATTGGCTTCGTCGCGGATCTGCGCGATGAAAAGAACATCAACTATGTTTTTTACGTGACTGCTCACGAACTTGCTCATCAATGGTGGGCGCACCAGGCGATAGGCGCCCGCATGCAGGGCATGACGGTGATCGTTGAAACCCTTGCCCAATATTCGGCGCTCATGGTGATGGAAAAGGAGTATGGGCCGGAGATGATGCGCCGCTTCCTGAAGTATGAGCTCGACATCTATCTGCAGTCCCGCGGCGGTGAGCTCATCGAAGAGTTGCCGCTCATGTACTCGGAGAATCAACCCTACATTCACTACCGCAAAGGCAGCGTTGTCATGTATGCGCTCAAAGACGCCATTGGCGAGGCTGCCGTGAACCAGGCGCTCAGAAATTTCCTGGCCAAATTTGCCTTCAAGAGCGGGCCGTTTCCCACGGCCGGTGATCTCGTGGCGGAGTTCAGGGCGGTTGCGGGCGATGAGCATCAGGAGCTGATCACGGATCTCTTCGAGAAGATCATTCTGTTCGATGTGAGTGTGACCGAGGCTGACGTCAAAGAGGTCGAGGACGGTTTTGAAGTGACCATGGTGGTCAGCGGCCGCAAACTCTCATCGGATGGTGAGGGCAAGGAAACGGAAGTGCCGCTCGCCAGCTATCTGGACGTTGCCATTTTCCCCGAGGCAACAGACGACCTCGGCGACGACGATCTTCCCGAACCGTTGATCATGGAGAAACGGTTGATCAAGAGTGGGGAACAGACCTTCACCTATACGGTGAGTGAACGACCGGCAAGGGTCGGCGTGGATCCCTACAACAAGATGATCGATCGTAACCCGGACGATAACCTGCGCCGTATTTAGTACTCGATCGCAAACGACGAGAAGATTCGACGACAGGTGGGTCAATGAGGCGGAATTCCGGGTGCATGACCTTGCCGCCCGCATTGGCGATTGCGAAAGCGGTGCCGATCCCCGCGAGCGTTACCAGGGTGACCAGCATGGCGGCTGGAAGCAGGAGCGGGGGCCGGAGGATTCCGACGCCGAGCGCGATCACCGCCAATACCGCATTGGTGTACAGCACCGGTAGCCAGGTATCCGCAAGGCTCATGTGGTAGTCGAGCCAGGCGCGCCCATCCCCGTCGAGTCGATCGAATACGGCGGGGTAGGCGTCATTCCCGTAGATTCCAACGGGCAGGCTCGCACCGGCAGCCAACGCAACGAGCACGAGACCCGTGAACAACATTGCGGTCTGGCGAAACACCGCGCCGATGACGAGCACGGCGAAAGCAAGGGTAAGCCCGATAACCGGAAAATGATTGAGCAGCACATGACGGTAAGCCGGATCGCTGAGCAACTCGGTCATGGCGATCGGCTCCTCATCCTCGCCCGGCCCAGGAGTTGCAATACCCCAGCCGACTCACCGCACCATTCAGGATCTCGCAGTGACCGCATTCTCCAGCGCCTCCGCGGAAGAACGCACATCCGCCACATTGTTCGGAGCTGTTGGAGGCGCGTTCCACGTAGGCAAGGGTACGGCGCATCTGCGCCTCGCCTGCGCTCTGGAGCGTCGGGTCGGCACAGGCCGGGACGGAGTTTGTACAACCGTTCAACAGCGGTGCCGTGCCGGCGGCAAGTCCAAGAAAAGTGGCGCGTTGCAGCATTTGCCGGCGAGTCAGGCTGATATCCACTCGAGTTCTAGCGAGACGCCTGAGCGACCTGGTCAGGCTGGATCACAAAGGCGGGTACCGCCTCGAACCGGATCACGGTTGACAGCGACGTGCACTTGCCAGTTTCCGGGTCCGGGTGGCCATCGGCCATGAGCGGCAGCGCGTGATAGACGCCGGCACACATGTAGCCGATGTTGTTCGCCGCCGCGCGACCGAGATGTATCGGCCCGATGTAGACTTCAGTGATGAAATCGAAGAAGTTGTCGATGTCCCAGTAACCGGCCAGCACACCTTTCATGCTGCCGTCTTCCAGCATTTCAGCGCGAATGCGAAGGTCGCGGAACCAGTAGTGATTGTCGATCGCTTGAACCTTGAAGCGTAGTTTTGCGTCGACCGGGCCCGCGGTAAAGATCCCGTCTTTGATTTCGCCTTCGAAAACCGCGCTGTGATACGTCGGATCTGCGTGTACGAGCTGGCTCATATCGCGCACGACCTTGCCGTTGGCGTCTTTCGAGACCGGACCGGCACTGGTAAACAGGCGTGCGCTTACCCGACCTCGTTCGCGAGTTCCCTCGATGAGCTTCAACTCGAGCAGCGTCGCGTAGCCGTTTTCGAGAATCGAGCTGTTGGTATTGAAGAGACGATCAAAGAGGCCGTTTGGTCGATATCCGGATACACAGCCCATCAAGCGCCAGTGCTGGTTATCGATGCCTTGCTCGCCGTTCGGTCCGATGAAGTCGTTGTGAGCACACTGCCCGCCGGTGGCGAGCGTGGAGTGTTTGCCGTCGAGGTCGATTCCGGCCACTGTCGCGGGACCATCGAGGGTGAGGTGCCCGGGGTCCGGTCGGACCAGCGGGTCCTTGCAGGCATCCGGCGGCAGCAGGCTGAGCGCGCCTTCCCGGTCACCGGATTCATAACGTCGCTTCACCTCATCGCTCACGGCCGCGTACTCGTCGGAGAGATATTCCTCCTCGGTCACGTTGAATCCGTCTGGACACTCTCCGGGATCCTCCCTGGGGATTTCGTATGCCCAATAGTTGAAGACGAAACCACGTACGTCAGCCTCCTCGGCGGCGGAAATGACCTCGGCGGTGGGCGCCATCGTCGCCGATTCGTCGCCGCAGGCCCAGAGCAGTGGGATCAAACCGATGGCAAGTATGAGAAGTCGCATGGTGTTCCTCCGGTGAGGTGAGTAGCCGAGCCGCCTTTTGTTATTGAACCGGGTTGTTAAGCAAGGATCTCCGTGATCGTTCGGTCGGTCTCGTTCTGATCGGTTCCCCAACGGCCGATGTTCAGGCCCATCAATTGTTGCATCGTGAGCCCGACACGGCTCGTCGATTCACCGATTCCACTGATGTGCAGACCTGTGCGCATGCGCCCGCCCGCCTTGCCGGCGATCATGAAAGGCAGCCCCACCACGCTGTGGGTGTTGGCTTCGGAGGTCTCCGAATGCGCCATCACGAGGCAGTTGTCGAGCAGCGTGCCGTCGCCTTCGGGTATGGCATCCAGCGTCTCGACGAAGTGTGCCCACGCTTCCATGCTCTTCAGCACGAAGTAGGTTGCCTGGGGTTGGTAGCCGAGAACCGGGTCGCGTGGCTCCTCGTGGGTCAGGGTGTGATGAGTGTCGGCGCTTCCGGGCATGCGCAGGCTCGAGGCTCGGTCGGAGAACAACATATTGAAAACTCGTGTCTGATCGCAGGCGAGCGCCAGGGCCAGCGTTTGTGCCATCAGGGCGTGATTCGACATCACATGTTCGATCTCGGTATCGATGGGTCCCTGGTTAGGCGGTTCCGGCACCGAACATGCCTGTAACGGCGGTGGTTTCTGGAGTTGCAGTTCGAGCTGATGTTCGAGTTGCCGCAGGGACGTGAAATACTGCTCCAGGCGGGCGCGATCGCTGTAACCCAACTCTCTTTCGAGGCGTAAGCGGTCTTCTTTGACGATGGACAGGGCGCTTTTGCGCAGCAGCAATCGGGGGTCCGGGGTGAATTCAGCCGCGTTTGGGTCGGCGAAGCCCGACCCGAACACCCGCGTGTACAGTGCAAGCGGGCTCGGTTCGGCGGGGTTCACGCTGCTCACGTCTCTGAGACTGTTACTGTGACGAGAATTTCCCGTTGCCGCCATCTCGAGGGAGCGAAAGCGAGTTTTGGTGCCAATTTCGTCGGAGATCAAGACGTCGAGGCTCGGACCTTCGACCTCCGTCGCCTTCTTCGGCGCGCCACCGCAGAGCGTTCCGAATACCCCGGTGCGATGGACCTGGTTGGCTTCGCCATTCATCAAAACGCTGAAGCCGCTGAGGATGTTCATGCGGTCTCGAACGTTCTCGATGGGTAAGAGTTCCGGTGTCAGTTCCCAATCGCTGCCTACCGTGGTCGGATTCCAGCGCTGCGGATTCATGCCGCAGCCAAAAAACCACGTCCCGAAGCGTCTGGGTAAAGGCGCACCGGTGGCAGCCACTGCATTACCGTTGGCGTTGAGGAACAGGTTCAGAAATGGCAGGCCGACCGCAACCGCGGCCCCTCCCAGGGTTCCACGCAGAAAGCGCCTGCGGCCGATCCTGGGCTGTATCTTGCGGGTGCTCATGTTTCCTCCTCCTTTGCATCCGCCTCGAATGCCACTTCTTTCGGTGGTGAGGCGGTGCGGAATCCCTCGCTCAGAGCGATCTCGCGCATCAAGTCAGGCAGCCGGTAACCTGTTTCGGTAAACCTTGTTTCGAGATAACGCAGCAACGCCCGCTCACCATTTGTATGTTCGCGGCCGACCGCGTAACGATACAGGTTCTCAACCAGGCACGGGCCGATCAACGGACTTTCGGCAAAAGCCTGGCCGAGCTCGACGGGATCCGCAAAGCTGCGACCGTCGAGGTGGCTGCGTGTGTCGATGAGAGCCCCGTTTTCGTGGGTTCGGTATTTCCCGATGCCATCGAATACCTCGAGACCGAGGCCGATGGGGTCAGTCAGCGTGTGGCAGGTTCGGCAACTGGCTTCGTTGGCGTGCACCTCGAGGCGATCGCGTGCCGTCTTGTGGATGGAATCTGCATCCTGAACGAAGAGTGAAAAATCAACATCGGCGGGTGCTTCGGGAACGACCTGGCACAACAGCGCCTCGCGCAGAAACACGCCGCGCAGCGTCGGTGAGCTGCGCCCGGGGTGCGAGTGGAGCATGGCGAAGCTGGCCTGCGAAAGCAGCCCGGCGCGCGGGTGGTTGGCTGGCAACACCATGTCCTCCCAACCTTCGGCGGAGTAAACGGGAACACCATAAAGCGGGCCGAGGCTGCGTGTGATAGGCAACTGTCGGGAGGTAAAGAGCTCCCGGTAGTCCGCCCGCTGCGTCACGAGATGATTGACGACAAAACGCAGTGTCTGCTCACGTGCGTCAGCGGCCATACGATTGTTGTAGAGTGGATAGCGGGTAACGTCTTTGCCAAGATCGTTGAACTCATCGAACAGGAACAAGTCCTCAAAGAAAGCGCGTACACCACCGGCGAGGTGTTCCGAGGTCAGCAGCCGATCCACTTCACGGGCCAGTGATTCTTGCGATTTGAGCTTGCCGTGAACGGCTGCGGCCAACAAAGCCTCGTCAGGTCCGCGATTCCACAGGAAGTAGCTCAATCTTACCGCGAGGCTGAGGTCGGATAGCCTCAACCGGCTCGGCCGACCCGGTAACGGTGCGGGCTCGGCCACTTCGATCCGGAAAAGAAAGTCCGGTGCCACCAGAAGGCTCGAGAGAGCCAGTTCCAGGCCAATGTAGAAGTCAGAATGGATCACGGCGGCCAGGCTTGCGGCTTCCACACGCACACGAATCTCGTCGTCGCCGAGCGGCCGGCGCAGAAGTTGCTGGCCGAAGCTCCGGACAATGGTCTCCGTGCAGGCGTCGTCGGGTGCGGTTGCCGATTTCGGTAAACAAGGTAGAAGATCATGGCGGTGTTCGGGTGAGGTGACTTGTGCGGCAACGCTACGGGCCATTGCCTCGTACTGTTCGAAGCCGCTGGGAGTGACCGCGACGAGCGATGTTCCGATCGCATTGAGACCCGATCGGCGACTATCCGGTTCGAACCGGCCGGAGACATCGATTGTCGCGCCAAATAGATCTTCGACGGCGTTCTTGTACTGCTCAGGCGTCAGCCGCTTCATCGCGACGGGTCCACCTTGTGAAGTCAGGTCACCGGCGTCACAGCCGATTAGCACGGTGAATAATGCGAGGATGCATAGCTGCAGATTCTTAAACATTTCCAACCTCTGCCTCTATCTACATTCTGTTCGTTATATTAGGTACTGACAACCCAGATACATCGCGTCAATAACGAGCCTGCCGGGTTATTCCAGACGATCCAGATGCCAGACCGTCACCTGCAGCGGCTTTTTCAAAAACAATCCTCCGCCGACGTTGATGAAATGACGGGTCAGTCGGCGTCGGTACCACGCTGCCGCGCGCATCCGTTGTTGTGGATCGGTACGGTGCTGGTCGCAGATTTCGTAATCCTCCCGGGTGAGTACGCCAAGGAACAGGACGTTTGCTGATAATTTGGCGAGGTTGGCGAGCGCTTTGGTGCATACCTTGTCATTCAGGTAACCCAGTACATCGTTGCAGACAACCAGATCGTGGGGTTCGTCGCTCGTGTAGTCGACGACCGAACCCGGCGTCCATCCATAACGATGGCAGAGATATTCGCTATGTTCCACCCCCCGAGTCCGGGCTCGGGGAAATTCTTTCCCCAGGGCTTTGAGAACCGTGCCGACACCGCAGCCGATATCCAGAATGTCGTCGATCGGGATCTCGAGATGTTTGAGATAGCTTGCGATGAAACCAGCCTGGCGACGCGCGACGGCCGGTGTGAAGACGCGCGTTCGCGGATTGCGATAATAACGATCGTAATAAGCCTTATCGAAAGTGTTGCGCATTCAGACAGAAAAACATCCATTGATATACTGCGATATTCTACTGGCTTGTCCCGAGAGATGAACAATGGCCTCGGACAGTTTTTACACCGATCACTGGAAAGAGATCGAGGAAGAGCGGTTTGCTCGTTATGAGCAGATGTTTGCATGGCGCGAAAGCCAGCAGGCGCTGCTTCAGCCTGCGGCTATCGGGAAAGGGCAGGCGGTTCTGGACGTTGGCAGCGGTCCGGGTTTTTTTGCGTTGGCGCTTGCGGATATGGTGGGGGATGCCGGTCGCATCCATGGAGTGGACATCAACACCCGTTTTGTCGGCGATGCCAACAAACGCGCGATCGATCGAGACAACGTAACCTTTCACCACGTAACAGATCACCGGCTGCCGTTTCCGGATGGGGACTTCGACCGGGTGATCTGCAAGAACGTTCTGGAGTACGTACCGGATCTGGAAGCCACGCTATTGGAGGTGCATCGTGTCTTGCAACCCGGTGGCCGCCTGCACGTTATCGATAGCGACTGGGGATTTGTCGTCGTTGAACCCTGGGGTAAAAAAACGGTGGATCGGTTCTTCGAAGCGGCGTCAGCGGCTTTCAAGGAACCCTGCATAGGCCGTCGAGTGCCGGGATCGATGGCTGCCGCCGGTTTTTCCAGCATCGAGGTGAAATTGACATCGTTTGTGGATCGTGAGGGCTCAGGGCTCAACGTACTGACTAACATGGCGGGTTATATCAAAACCCTCGCGACGCTTCCCGATGCGGAAGTCGATGCTCTTCTGGATCAGGCGAGAGCCGGCATCGTCACAGGGCACTACCTGTTCTGCCTGCCACAGTTTCTGGTAACGGGCGTGCGGTAAAATCAACTTGGAGTATGCTCGGCATTTCCTTCGAGCATTTCTTCATGGTCAGGGAGATTTCGTATGGCGGATGTACATTACCTGACGTTGTCGGACGTGTGCCGACGAATGAAAAGCGGCGAACTCACCTCGGTGCATGTCACTGAGGCACTGCTCGCACGTATCGACGCGTTGGATGGCGATCTCAAAAGTTACGTCAATGTGTTGTCGGATGCCGCGTTAGAATCAGCCGAATACCACGATCAGGCACGCCGCGAAGGTAAACCGTTGGGGCAGTTGCACGGCGTACCGATAGCAGTCAAAGATCTGTTGTATACGCGCGGAATCGCGACGGCCAGCGGCACAAAGGTGATGGAGAACTTCGTGCCCGAACAGGACGCAACGGTTGTCACGCGTTTGAAAGATGCCGGGGCGGTGATCATCGGTAAAACCCAACTGACTGAAGGCGCGTATGGAGCGCACCATCCGGAAGTGGATCCGCCCAGAAATCCGTGGAACCCTGGTCACTGGACGGGTGTTTCGTCCTCGGGCTCGGGTGTTGCGGTGGCGGCGGGACTTGCCTTTGCCGCTCTCGGAACAGACACCGGTGGCAGCATCAGATTTCCTTCGGCTTGTTGCGGGCTCGTCGGCATCAAACCGACCTACGGTCGAGTGAGCCGCTATGGTGCGTTTCCTCTCGCCGAATCCCTCGACCATATCGGCCCGATGACGCGCAGTGTGGAGGATGCTGCCCGGGTGTTGCAGGTGTTGGCGGGTGTTGATCCCCTTGATCCGACGACCTTGCCCGATCCCGTGCCAAACTATTCGGCAGCGTTGTCCGACCAGATCCAGGGTTTGACCGTTGGCGTCGACTGGGACTTCGTTTCCGGCGGCGTCGATGAGGTTGTCGTTTCCACCATAAAGGAAACGCTCGATGTGCTAAAAGAACTGGGCGCGAAAGTTCAGGAAGTGTCCTTGCCTGAAAGTTACCAGACCCTGGTGCAGGGGTGGGGAATCACCACGGGCGTGGAGTGCGCGCGTGCCCATGCGCCTTATTATCCCGCACAGAAAGACCAGTACGGTCCGGTCCTCGCTTCGTTGATCGAAGGGGGACTGGCTGCAACGCCGGAGGACTACGAAACCATGGAACGCGCGCGCTCTGAGTTCACCGGCGCATTGAACGCCCTGCTAGATAAAACAGACATGTTGATTGCGCCCTGTATGACGAGCCTGCCGGCGACCCTGGAGGCAATGGACAGGGCAATTGCCAGCGAAGAAGAGCGAGCCGAATTCCTTACGTTCACCGCGCCATTTAACTATTCAGGCCACCCCACCATAACGCTGCCTGCAGGACTCGCCGACAACGGGCTGCCGAAATCTTTTCAGTTGATCGGCAAGTTGTTGGGCGAGCCGACGCTGATTCGGGCAGGATCTGCCTACCAGCAGGCACGCGGTCATAGTGAACATCCGCTCCCGTAGAAGTCGTCTTTGCCGGAAGAGTAAGTCAGATGTGCGAAGTAATTGTCATGACTCGTAAACCGGGTAGGTCAAATTGATGTTGCGGGGAGTTGTCTATGCGGGGCGGTCACTTATGAGTCGGGGGAGCTTATCGCGCCCATCGTCAATTGCCATTGCGAGACTTGTCGTAAGGCCCATGGCGCGGCGTTTTCTTCGGTGGGTCGGGTAAACCGCGACGAGTTTCGCTGGACATCGGGTGAGGAAAGGCTCCGCCATTTCGAGTCTTCGCCTGGAAGCTGCGGCACTTTTGCTCCGAGTGCGGCTCGCACTTGATGGCGGAACGACTCAGTCGACCTGCGGTTCTATTGCGCCTCGGTTGGCTCGATTCCGACCCGGGCAGTCATCCTGCGATTCACATCTGGACTTCGGACGCCGCTACCTGGTTCGAGATCCACGATGAGCTGCCGCTACGAGAAGGGTTACACCGCGTAGTCTTTTTTTTTGAACGGCCCTATTACGCCTAGCCCGGATGTTGCACGAGTACGGCGCATATGATGGTTAACATTTTGAAATTATTGGAAATTTTCACTATTTCGAATGTGTTCGAAGTGTCACCGAGGCGCCTCCGCAATTTTTGGCTGGATCTCGCGGCCGCCAAGACGCCAGATGTTCAGCGCGTTCGCAATACGAAGCCTCAATTCCGTAGCTACGGCTACGCTTTCGGTCACGAGCCGTCATGACGACCACGATCTCTCACCCAAAATTCTGCGTCCTCGTGCAACATAGGGGCTAGAGCCAACGCCTGACGTTTGCTTTGTACTCGACATACGGTTCGCCAAAGGTCACCTCCATCAGGGTCTCCTCGGGTCGCACGAAGCCGAGACGAATGACGAACCAGAACGGCACGATCACCAGCCACGGCCAGAGATCATTCAGCAACAAGGCGGTACCCACGAGTACTGACACCATGCCGACGTACATCGGATTTCGGGTAATAGTGAACATGCCGCCGGTAACGAGCGTGGTGGATTCTGTGAGTGGGATAATGTTGGTTTCGGCTCTGGAAAACTGCCACGCTGCACCGCCTGCGATAGTCAGCCCGAGGATAATGGGCGCGATGCCAATGAGATACCACATGCCAGGAAGCAGAGGCTGCTCAATGAAGTAGCCGAGGGCAGACATGGTGATCAGCGCCAGGAAAAAGTAGTGGGGTGGCAATATCTTGGGAGGTGTCATGAGCCGATTGCTCCGCTGCGATTGTCGTAATGGTTGCTCACTCGGCAGGTGAATCAACGTTCCGTTTGAGCTCGCGGATCTGTATCGGACGCCCACAGCTCGGATCGATGGTATTGCGATAATCTATCATGCCGAGTTTCTCCATGACTCTCGCGGAAGCTCCGTTTCCGATCTGATAAAACTGAGCAATCGCTCCAGCTCGAGCTGGTTGAAAGCAAAGCACACACAGGCCTGTGCGGCTTCCGTGGCGAAACCCTTTCCCCAGCTCGACTGCGAAAGGCGCCAGCCAATTTCTACCGCTGGGAGAATTTCTGGTAGATACTCCGGTACGGACAAACCACACAAGCCGATGAAACACCTGCTTTCGCGATGTTCGATCGCAAAGAGCCCGAAACCATCTCTCGCCCAGGCGCTCTCGAATATTTCAATGATCTTCGCGCACTCTTTGGGGGTTCGAGTGCTGCCATTGCCGATCCATCGCATGACGAGCGGGTCGGCGCAAAGCTCGCTGAATGGATTGACGTCTTCGGGCTGCCATGGGCGCAACACGAGCCGAACCGTTGCGAGGCTGATGGCTGTCACGATGCGGTTTGGGTAGGGTTATGCCCGGGCTGGTTCAGACCAGACGAACCGGTTGAACAGGGTGAATACCATCCCACAGACGCATGCGACGATGGTTGCGTAGTAAAGAAGGTGTATCGGTGGATTGCCAAACAGGTTCAAAACGAACCCTTGAGCGAGGAGATAAACCCCCGAGTAGATCGACGTATTGCGCAGCGGGTTTGCCGCGAACAGTTTCCACAGAGCAAGCGCCGCGACTAATACGACAATCGTCACGGAAGGCAGAACGGTCATCAGGAAGAAGTTGCCGACGAGATCGATGGAAGCCGGTGCGTTGGTCATCCACACGATTGCCACCACCTCGGTGAGGACAACGCTGAACAGACTCGCAACGACCACAATCGCGATTTTCATTTTTTACCTCTCATTTGTTTAGAGCGCGGAATAGACGATTACCCCGCCGAACAAGGCGATCGGCACGCCCCAGACACGCACAATGGTTTCCGCTTGATTGGCCCACCACCCGACCAATCCGTTCACCCAGGCTTCTTTCATGATGGCGAGCGCAACACCGGCAATAATCGAGAGGAAGCCGAGGACCGTCATGAAAGTCGGTAACCGGGTATCGGGAGCGGCCAGCAGGAACGCGATACCCATCGCTATGCGCGCCAGTATCGCGCCCGCCTTGAGCGCGGGGGTGGTCGTGAATCGTTCTGCAACGTCGCTGACCCGATTTGGCCGTACCATCACGACGATGCCCGCGACGATGATCAGTAGCCCGAGCAGCGCCGTGATGGCTGTGGGTATGGTCATGAACGTGACTCAGTTGAACTCGAAGGTGCCTTGATCGATCACGACATCGCCGTGTTGATTGGCGGTGCGAAAGAGTGCGCGATTCCCGTCCACCCACATGGAGATGGTGAGTTCATCGCCCGGGATGACGACTTTCGAAAAACGGCTGCTCATGCTTTTGAATTTACCCGGGTCGCCGCCACACAATGCACTCAACAAAGCCCGCCCGGTAAAACCCCAGGTGCACAGCCCGTGCAGAATCGGTTTTTCGAAACCACCCATCGCCGCAAACGATGGGTCCGAGTGTAGCGGGTTGCGATCCCCGGAAAGGCGGTAGGTGAGCGCCTGATCTTCCCGGGTTTTGTAGGTTATCTCGTGATCGGCCGCCCTTGCCGGAAACTCGATCTTTTGAGAAGGTCCGCGTTCGCCCCCCCAACCGCCTTCACCCCGACAGAAGAGGCTCGCGCGGGTTTTCATCAGAGTTTTACCGGATGCTGCGTCCGTTGATGTGGTTTCGTATTCGAGCACGGCCGCCGAGCCCTTATCCCAGATGCCGGTGATTTTGCCGACGTTTTCGACTTCACCGCTGGGGGGGATTTCATCGAATAACTCGATGCCCTGTTCGCCATGCACCATCATCATGGGATTGAACGAACCCACCTTGTCCATGGGAGCGCCACCCGTACCGATGATCACGGCGAAGGTCGGCAATACCTTCTGCGGCGTATCTTTGGTGTTTTCGGTGGTGAAGGAGAGTTCGTCGGTACCGGCACCGACTCCCACGGCGTAGAGCAATGTGTCTTTAGATGTCCATGTTCGTTTGACCGGTTCGCCAACGGCGCCCACCGCATCGGGATTTAACGGCATTTGAGTGTCCTTTTGAGGATTCCTTGTTCGACTAACGATAACGAGCCGGTTGACCCTTGGGAAGGGTGACTTGGTGCTGTGAAACGGCGCGTCTACAGCAGATTCAAGGGTGTTGCATCTTCGAATTGCGCAAGCTGGTGGAGCAGGCGTCCGAACAGCGGGTGGTCCAGAGACATCTCGAAGCTGAAAGTGTCGTCGTCTGCTTCGGTGTGTACGACGGTCAGTTTGCCCGGTGTGAGAAAGGTAGGAATCTTCATCCGCCACGGACCGATCGACAGGTAATAGGCGTTGCCGGTGAAGATCAGTGAGTTGTTTTCGACGTGAGCGACGAGTTCGATGCTCAACCCGAAACCGATATATTCCTCGAGACCCGTGTTCCCGCTAAAACGTTTCACGGAATTGATCGTCTGCGGGAAGCCTTTGTCGAGTGGTGTAACAGACGGTTTGCCCGGCTCGAAATCGACGGGAAAACCTCGCCTGAATGGCCGCTGGCAGGTTGGACCAGTCTGCAGCGCTCAACAGCGAACGGAACGACGGGGGTATGGGTTCGACAGGGCTCGGGCGGATTTTTGGCGACAAGGGCATCGGCTCTTTTTGCCATGAGCTCGCCTGGCCTTTATTCACGATGCCCCCATCCGTAACACCCGGGTGATCCGGCTGCCTAACTTCATCAATGAGCGCAGCGTGCTGTGCGGCAAGGTCAATATCTCCGTGTACCAGGCATCTATCGTGCTGACAAATTCCAACATATCCTGTAGTCGTTTGGTGGCGATGGCACTGATCTCATCGTCTGCTTCGGCGGCTTCTACACAGGCTTTCAAGGTCTCGAGGGTCGGATCTATCTCCCTCGCCTTGCGGCCCTGGGCAATACGCTGGCTGATCAGCCATAGGTCCGTTTCTGCCACATAATAGTCCCGCCGGTCGCCCCTGACGGGTTTGCGGATGATCAATTTCCAGCCGAGTAGCTCTTTGAGTGAGTTGCTCACGTTGGAACGGGCAATGGCCAATGTACGGGCGATGTCTTCCGCCGTCAGCGGCGAATCGGAGAGGTATAACAAGGCATGGATCTGGGCGATGGAGCGGTTTACGCCCCAGAAATTACCCATGTCACCCCACTGCAACACAAAAGACTCAACCGTCGTTGATAACGTATTGTCAGATATTTCTGTCATGACAGAAATATCTGATATAATCGATCTCCTGTCAATGGTTACCTGCGGTTTGCGCCGTAAGAGCGAGCAAAAGGGAGTGGATGTTGCGAGTCCTGGTCATCGGTGGTTATGGCAATTTCGGAACCAGAATTACCGCTGGTTTGATGCGCGTGGGCGGTTTGGAAGTGGTCGTGGTCGGTCGTAACCCGGCGCGAGCCAGACAAGCCGCACAGCGCCTGGGTGCGGAGCATGCGCAGTTGGACGTGCGCGCGGCCGATCTCACTGGCTCGATTCGGCGTATCGGGGGCGATGTGATCGTCTCCGCGGTGGGTCCGTTTCAATACGATGACTATCGACTGGCTCGTGCGGCGATAGCAGCGGGCATGCATTATGTGGATATCTCCGATTCACGAACTCATGTATGCGGGATTACCCAGTTGGACCGTGCTGCGAGGGAAAAGGGTGTGATGGTTGTCAGTGGCGCCAGCTCCGTTCCCGCGCTTTCTTCCGCCGTGATAGACGCTTTCATCGATAAGTTCTCTGTATTGAGTGAGATAGATTACGGAATCAGTGCATCGGAATTAACCCCGGGGCTTGCCGCCGTCAGGGCAACGCTCAGCTACTGCGGAAAACCTATTCCGGGTTGGCAGGACGGTCGGCGTAAGCAGCAATATGGTTGGGGAGGCTGGTCGCGATTCCGGTTCGCATCGCCCATGAATCAGCGCTGGCTGGCGTTAGCCGATGTGCCGGACCTCGATCTGTTTCCGGCGCGATATCCGCACCTCACCAGGCTCGAATTTCGGGCGGGTGTGGCGATGTGGCCGACCGGGTTGGGGTTGGGTTTGCTCTCTGGTGCCGTGCGCCTTGGGATATTGAGCTCCGTTGAACGTTTGGCGCCGGTTTTGATGAAGGTGGCTGCGACCCTCGAACGGTTTGGGTCGGGGCATAGCGGGATGTATGTGCGCATGAAGGGGTTGGATCGCCGAGGCCGAACCGTTGAGAAAGTGTGGCAGCTGGTCGCCCGGGATAACGAGGGTTCCGATGTACCTTGTATGGGCGCGGTTGCGTTGATACGCAGGTTCTCGCGCTGCGGTGTTCCAGGTGCAGGGGCGATGCCGTGTGTTGGCTTGCTGCCTCTCGACGATTACCTGAATGAGCTGACCGAGCTCAAAGTGGAAGTGACCGAAAATACTCGAATTATTGTGGGTGCTTCTAAAGCTCGATATCACGTAGGAGGAGAAAGGCGTATCGGCACGCGGGTCGCACCGAGATGACCCGGGGGACCGTCAAACCTACCGGGTAGTCGTGTTCCGCATTGCTGACAGCAGCCCTCGTTGGACAGTCCCCATTGGCCAAGCTGGTACCAGTCTCGTTCGATGAGCAGTTCGTTGCAGTTATGGCAGTAAGTACTGGCACCTTGGGCGTCGTGCACGTTTCCTGTGTAGACGTATCTCAGGCCGTTGTCGATTGCCAGTTGCCGCGCCCGCGTTAGCGTCTCAAACGGTGTCCGGCCGATATCGCGCATCTTCCAGTCCGGGTGAAAGGCGGTGAAATGCAGCGGCACATCGGCGCCGAGGTGTTCGATCAACCAGGCGCTCATCTCGTCGATTTCCCGGTCCGAGTCATTTTCCCCCGGAATCAGCAGTGTGGTTATTTCCAGCCA
>JACZXA010000048.1 GCA_022571865.1 Pseudomonadota bacterium | reverse complement strand
CTTCGACGCCGATACCATCTACGAGATCGTCCTCAGACAGGGAACTGCGGTCATCGGTGCCCGGAAGGCCGCCATAATGATCCTGGTCGAAAGGGAACAAGTCCTCCGGGACGAGGGCATTTACGTCCTTCCCGGCATCTTTGAGCTTGGAGAGGATTTCCCCTTCGTTGATGGGGTGCTCGTCGAAAAACGATACGACCTGGCTTTCAGCGCTCATGCTGCTCCCATTCCCAGCCATCGCGGCCTATTTAATGCCGATCAGGAAATAATGATTGGGCATGATGTCGTGCTCGGCCGTGCTCTGGAAACCCGCGGCGGTCAGCTCCTCGAGAACCTGTTCCGGCGGAATGCGTATTTCCAGGGGCGGGCCGTGCTCGGTCTGGATGGGCTTCCAGTCGATCACGGCCACCTTGCCGCCGGTCCGCAGCAGGCGCCGGCATTCGGCCAGGGAGCGGTCCCGGAAGTCCAGCTCGTGGTGCAGGTTGACCATGATCACCACGTCCGCGATACCGTCCTCCAGCGGCACTTCCACCTCGCCGCACCGCACCGGCTCTATGTTGTCCACGCCCTCTTTTTCGATGGCGGCTTCCAGGTACCTGAGCATCTCGGGATTGAGGTCGCAGCCGTAGACTTTCCCCCGCTTTATCTTGCGGGCGAAAGGGATGGCGAAAAAACCGATGCCCACCCCGATGTCGATCAGTGCGTGCTCGAGCATGAAGTAGGTTTCGTTGCCTCGGAAGCGGGTGTTCCAGCCCAGGAAGCCGTAGCCGCGCTTCGCCAGGAACTCGCCCAGATAGTGCTCGCTGAAATCCACGTTGTAGTGGGTCGCGATGAGCGCCGTTCTCGCCTTTTTACCCGTGGGCTGGTAGTAAAGACCCTGACAGGGTTTGAAACCCACACCATTGCGTGGGCTCGTCGGGGACGTGGTGGAAATGAACGTGCGACTCCAATCACCTGACACGGGTTCACCTCCTTAGTCGAGAATCGGTCAGGCTTAGTAGTGTAGCTGGATGCGCGCTTCGCGGTACTCGAGTAACCGATGAGAAGCAACCTGTAAAAGGAACCGCACCAGCGATAAGCTACCGGTTCGCCTTGGGATTGAGATGAGTTCATTGATAGCGGGGAGAACGATCCGGTGAGCGAACTTGAGGATTTTCGCAACGAAACCCGTGCCTGGCTCGCCGAGAACTGTCCGGCAGGTGCTAAGGGATCCGGGCAGATTCCGTGGGGCAGCAGCAAGATCGAGCTCGATTCCGATGTCCGGTTGTGGCTGGAGCGCATGGCCGAACGGGGCTGGACAGTACCGACATGGCCCAGAGAATTTGGCGGTGCCGAACTCGATCGGGAAGAGTATGGGGTACTGATCGACGAACTCAGGCGCATCAACGCGCGTACCCCGCTGACGGGTCGGGGTGTCAACTACATCGGTCCGACCTTGTTGGAGTTAGGCAGCCTTGATCAGAAAACCCGCTGGCTGCCGGGTATTTCACGGGGTGAAGGTGGTTGGGCTATGGGTTATTCCGAACCGGGTGCGGGATCGGATCTTGCCAGCCTGAGCACCCGTGCCGTGTTGGACGGTGATAATTACGTGTTGAACGGGCGCAAGACGTGGACTTCGGATGCGATCGATGCGGACTACATCTTCGTGCTGGTGCGTACGGATCCCGACAAGCCAAAACACGAGGGGATCAGCCTGATCCTGGTGGATATGAGTCAGCCGGGAGTGCAGGTCCGCCCGATTCGCCTCATCTCGGGTGCGTCACCTTTCAATGAAACTCTGTTCGAAAATGCGCTTGCTCGTGCGGATGATGTGATCGGGGGAGTCAACAACGGCTGGACGGTCGGTAAACGTCTGTTGCAGTTCGAACGTTCGACGCATGCGGGCATCAATATCTCCGGATCTCAGGGGGGCCGGGTGGCAACCAGCCTGATACCCGATATGGTCAAACGATATGTGCCCTTCACCGACGGGCGATTGAGTGATCCGGATCTGAGAGTCAGGTTGATCCGCCATGAGTTGCGCGGTTTTGCACAACGGCTGACTCAGAAGCGGGTTATCGAAGAGATGGACGCCCGGGCACCCGGGTATGCCTCGTCGGCGATTAAATTGAGCGGCGCCCTGCATGCCCAGGAAGGACACGAGCTGTTGTTGTCTGCCATGGGAACCGCCGGGGTTGGCTGGGGTGGTGCCGGTTTCGATGACGACGAAACCGAGGCAACGCGC
Organism: Pseudomonadota bacterium; assembly: GCA_022571865.1. GTDB lineage: Bacteria > Pseudomonadota > Gammaproteobacteria > Pseudomonadales > Azotimanducaceae > SMWK01. Next base: position 22,661 of record JACZXA010000048.1, on the reverse strand, counting down.
AACTGGTTGCGAAACAAAGCGTTGACTATCGCCGGGGGCACCCAGGAAGTTCAGAAAAACATCATCGCCAAACGTGTGCTGGGGTTGCCCGATTAGCCGTCGCCTAGGGTCGAGGCCTTCGGCCGATAAAGGGCGCACCGCGCGAGTGCACGCTCCCGGATTTCGACCATTCGAGATGATGTTACACCCTGGGGGTGAACTCGTTTCCGATGTGATTGCCCGTACCGGAGTATGGGAACCATTCGAGTCCGTCGTCTTGGGCCAATTGCTGCGCCCAGGTGACTGCGTGTTCGATGTGGGTGCGAACATCGGCTACTACTCTAACCTCGCCCGGCAACGAGTCGGTGGGGAAGGAAAGGTGCATGCGTTCGAGCCGGATGCCGAGAACTTTATCCTGGTGGAAGCGAATGCACCTCCAGGGGTTTCGTGTTATCGCGCCGCTCTGAGCGATTCCTCTGGAAACGGGTTTCTCAGTCGCGATTCGCTGAATAAGGGGGATCTGTACGTTTGCGGTTCGTCCGGAGAGCCGACTGAATTGTTGCAAGGTGACGATCTGGGGGTGGCGCACGTGCATTTCCTGAAGATCGATACCCAGGGTTCGGAAGTTCGCGTACTTCAAGGCCTCAAAGATACGATCGCGCGCAGCCGCCACGATCTTTCCATGCTGGTTGAATTCTGGCCCTATGGTCTGGAGCGCGTTGGAGATGGTGCCCGTGCCCTTCTGGATGTCCTCCTAGCCTTGGCGTTACCCGTTTATCTGGTGGACTCCGAGGCGGATCGTCTCCGGAATCTCACCGTGAACGCCTTTGAGAACCTCGCGATGGAACGGTTGACGGTAGCTCATCGCGGCTTCGTCAATCTGCTGTTGTCAAATCGATCGGTTGAAATATAATCTATTAAATAGATTATATATTCTACTAAGTAGATTAGAATATTTAGTAGTTTATATAATCTATATAGTAGATTAAGATGCGCCACCATGATGGAAGCCGTCTTCGGCAGTGTGGCCGCCCAGTGCGTGCTGCTTTATCTGCAGAATTATTCTGAAGGTTATGCTCGTGGCATTGCAGAAAAGTTTGATATGGCGGCCAGCCAGGTATTCAAGCAACTGCACAAATTCGAAGATGGGGGACTGCTGGTGAGTCGAGCAATCGGAAAAACCCGGGTGTATTACTGGAACGAGCAAAATCCTCTGGTTGCCGATTTGCGTTTGTTGCTCCAGTCGCTACTGGAGTCGCTGCCGGAAGCTGAGATGACCAGATACTATCGTTAGCGCCGATCACCACCCGTTGAGATTAGACCCGGATTCGTCACCCAATCGATGCATCGTGGGTTACCGGTGAACCGATCACCAACGACTCAATTTCTGCTCTCGATCACAGTATGGGTTTATATGAACCCCTATTCTAAGTTATCGGTTTTATATCCATGGAATTTGGGAATATGTTTTTGCAGAAGATCTATATAACTCCATAAGATCAATTAGTAGGTTTATATAAAATCTATTTCTTTTGGGCGATAACCGATTTAGTCTCATATAGATCTAATAACATAGATAAAAGCTTTATATGCCTAGAATGACCAAATCATACAATATGGTTAGCGATGCGGCGCTGGGTAGCTTGTCCGCCCTGGGTGGACGACTCAAGGAGGCCCGCTTGCGACGAAACTGGACTCAGGAGCAGACCGCGGCCAAGGCGGGCCTGTCGGAAAGCTCCGTGAAGAAGGTGGAAACGGGTTCTCAACGCATCACCGTGGGCGCGTATCTGTCGTTACTCGACGTGTTTGGTATGCCGAAGGCTTTCGATCGGGTAATGGCTGCCGGTGAAGATACCCTGGGTGAAGCCCTCGGGCGCAGTACTTTGCGTCAACGGGCGAGGCAATCCCAGGCAGTCAGCGAACATGAGTGGGAAATCTGATGGCGGAGAAGTTGTTTGTTCATGTGGATCTCGGCGATGGTAAAAAAGTACTCGCCGGGCAACTGCTGGTGGATGAAATCCGCGGTCGTTTCAAGTATGCCAAAGCGTATATCAACAACCTGCACGCATTTGCCCTGGACCCGATCAATTTACCACTCACCGATGAGGTTCATGAGAATCCACGTACCCGGGAAACGCCGGGCGTGTTTGGAGTGCTCATTGATGCCGGTCCGGACGAGTGGGGACGCAGGCAGTTGACGAAAACCTGTCAGCCGCCTCCCGTGACTAACATTGAATTTCTGTTGGCGGCATCTGGCCAGGGGGTCGGGGCATTACACTTCTGTGCTGAAATCGATGAAACTCCTAAGCCAACGCCGCCTCGGCCATTTGAGAATCTTGTGCATTTGCAACAGATTGCCGAAGACATAGAAGCCGGGCGTGAGATCGACCGCAGCCTCGAGCCTTTCTTCTTTCATGGCAGCGGTCTTGGGGGCGCGCGTCCAAAGACCTTGATCGAACACGAGGGACGCAACTGGATTGCCAAATTCGGCCGTGAGTCCGACCTTGTGAACATGTGCAAAGTGGAATGGGCTGCCATGCGAATGGCCCGGGAGGCGGGTATAGAGGTTCCGGATGTGGATCTCACCACCACGCCACGTGGACCGGTCGTGCTGGTTGAGCGGTTCGATTGCTCGGCCGAAGGACAGCACCACCTGGTGTCCGTTGCCAGCCTGATCAACAAGTTCGATATAACCCAGTACGACGAAGCGGCAATGTCCTATCCGGGCATATTTCAACTGGGGAACCGCATTGGGACCCGGACGGCGGGACTCGCGGAGTGCATATTTCGTCGAATGTTGTTCAATATTGCGATTGGCAATACCGACGATCACCTGCGCAATCACGCTTTTTATAAAAAATGTGACGAATCCCAGTATCGTCTCACGCCGGGCTACGACATCGTGCCCAACACCGGATTACAAGGGTCACATGCGATTGCGATCGGCGCATTTGGCAGCACGCCGAGCCGAGACAATATCGAAGCGGCCGCACAGCGGATGGGAATCGAGCGCTCGCGGGGTACCAAAATTGCCACGGAAGTCATCTCCGTTACCGGGAAGTGGCATGACTTCATGACCGAAGCCAAGCTCAGCAGTTCCGATGTAGCCATTCTGGAACGCTGTCTGGCGTATCAATCGGTGCTGCAGGACTACATCGGCGCCGAGTCGAAACGAAAAGGGTGATCGGAAAACCCGTTTGTGAGCGCTTGAGGCACTTTTAGATCGTCTTTTTCCAATCCTCAATCCGGTGACCGGGAGTGACAAGCAAATCAACGTGGTTTTTGCTCTGCCGTGCGCGAACCAGAGTGGAAAGATCGCACGCCATGCAAATCGCGTTTATACTGATTTTCAAGTTGGGGTGAGGGGCGACTAACGTGCCGGTTGCGATTTGCGGCTTTCGACCTGTGCCGACGCGGCGCCACCAACACCGGAATCAGAAAAAAGGAAACAATATGGCGATGAGATACGAAACGCCAGCAACCACCAAAGAAGCGGCGACGCTCATGGCGAAAGCGAAGGGCAGCGCCTTTCTACTCGCCGGGGGGACCGATCTTCTGGTACGCATGAAAAGTGGCATGATAGAGCCTGACCTCGTGGTGGACATCAAACACATTGCGGCAACCCAATCCATCAAGAAGTCCGCGAGCGGGTTTCGGATCGGGGCTGCGGTACCCGCGGCTGCCATGGGTGAACATCCTGCGCTGAAGAAGGCATGGCCAGGCGTCGTTGAAGCGGCAAATCTGATCGGGTCGGATCAGATTCAGAGTCGTTGCACGATCGTCGGAAACCTCTGCAATGCATCGCCCGCGGCCGATAGCGTACCGGCCCTGATTGCCGCCGGTGCCAAGGCGGCCATAGTGGGTCCGAAAGGCCGTCGTACGGTTCCAGTGGAAAAAATCGTAACCGGACCAGGCACCATGTCCCTCAAGAAAGGCGAGGTCATCGAGGCCATTACGTTACCCAAACGTCCACCCAAATCGGGAGACGCGTTCCTGCGTTTCATTCCGCGTACCGAGATGGACATCGCTGTAGTCAGCGCCGGTGTGAGCTTGACGCTGGATAACAAGCGGGTCGTTAAGAAGGCGCGGGTTGCCCTCGGGGCAGTTGCGCCAACCGTTGTGCTCGTCCCGGCCGCCGCGAGAGCCATCGTCGGATCGAAACTCACCGATGATGTGCTGGAAAAGCTGGCAGCGGCATGCTCGGCAGCATGCAGCCCGATTGATGACAAACGAGGTACGGTCGAATTCAGAACCGAAGTTGCCGGCGTCCTCGCCCGACGTGCCGCAAAAATCGCCTATCAGCGTGCGGGAGGCGGGTGATGTCAGCAGTGCTTGTAACGACGACGATTAACGGTGACCGGACGGAATTCGTCTGTGAGACGGATGAAACTCTGCTCGATGCGTTACGCAATCGACTCGGGTTGACCGGCTCCAAAGAAGGCTGCGGCACCGGCGACTGCGGCGCATGCAGCGTTACGGTGGATGGGCGCCTGGTCTGTTCCTGCCTGGTGCTCGGTGTTGAAGCCGAAGGGTGCGAGGTCAACACCATTGAGGGTATGGCTGACGGTGACGTATTACATCCGCTGCAAGCCAAATTCATTGAACACGCCGCGCTGCAATGCGGTATCTGTACTCCGGGTTTTCTGATGGCTGCGAAGGTCCTGCTGGATAAGAACCCGAATCCCAGTGAGGTGGAAATCCGCTTCGCACTGGCGGGCAACCTCTGCCGTTGCACGGGCTACGACAAGATCGTGCGGGCGGTGAAGGCAGCGGCGAAAGAGGTTAGAAAACGGTAAAACGAATCCTGCTGACGAGTCAAACAAACCCAGACGAACAAATCGAATCTGTAGGAGAAGCCTGAAATGGCACACGATCCAAGTTATACCAACCAGGAATTCAAAGTAATTGGTACGCGCCCACCGCGACCAGATGGGCTGGACAAGGTTACAGGTCGAGCGAAGTTTGGCGCGGATGCGTTTGCTCCCGGCCAACTCGTCGGTCTCATTCTGCGCTCGCCTCACCCGCACGCGCAGATCAGAAAAATTGATACGTCGAAAGCAGAGAAGCTACAGGGCGTCAAAGCGGTCATCACGAGCGCCGATATGCCTGATCTGACCAACGGCAATCGCAACATGCTCGATATTCTCGAGAACTGCATGGCGCGCGGGCGGGCGCTTTATGATGGACACGCGGTTGCGGCAGTGGCTGCGATCGATATGCCAACCGCAAGGAAAGCCTTGAAGCTGATCAAGGTCGGCTACGAAATTCTGCCGCATGTAACCGACGTGGATGAGGCGATGAAACCCGACGCCCCGATCGTACAACCCTACGTACGAACGACCGGCGTCGAACCGAAACCAAAAAAAGCATCAAACGTATCGCAGGTGACTCAATTTGGACACGGTGATGTCGAAGCCGGTTTCAAGGAAGCAGATGTCATCATCGAGAAGAGCTACAAAACCGAGCAGACCCACCAGGGTTACATCGAACCCCATGCCTGCTTGGCGAGTGTAGGCCCCGATGGTCAAGGGGAACTGTGGGTGACCACGCAGGGACACTTCGCGTTCCGCGAAGTGTGCGCAAAGCTCCTGGGCATGGAGGTCGCCAAACTGAAGGTGACCGCTTCGGAGATTGGTGGCGGATTTGGGGGCAAAACCCATGTATGGATGGAGCCCGTTGCCTTGGCGTTGTCTCGCAAGGCGAATCGTCCGGTGAAGCTGGTGATGAGCCGTGAGGAAGTGTTCAGGAGCACGGGGCCAACGTGCTCGACTTCCGTTGATGTGAAAATCGGCGCCAAGAAGGACGGTACCATCACCGCCGCAACCGCCACTTTGCGCTACCAGAACGGCGCCTTCCCGGCGATTTGGGCAATGCTTGGCGCGATGACGTCCTATGCGTGTTACAACCTGAAGAACGTGAAGACGGTAGGTTATGACGTGCTGGTCAACCGGCCGAAAGTCACCGCATACCGTGCGCCCTCCGCTCCAATGGCAGCGTTTGCCGTTGAGAGCACGATAGACCAGGTGGCTGAGGCCATTGGCATGAGTCCCATAGATTTCCGCATCAAAAACGCGGCGAAGGAAGGCACCCGGGCTTCCTATGGCCCGAAGTATGGCCCGATTGGTATCGGACCGACTCTGGAAGCCGCCAAAAATCATCCGCACATGAGGGCGCGGCTGGGCAAAAATCAGGGACGGGGTATGGCCTGTGGATTCTGGTTTAATTTTGGTGGGCAGACGTGCACCGACCTCAATATTGGCGTCGACGGCACCGTCACCCTCACGGTTGGTACCGTCGATGTCGGCGGGTCACGGGCATCACTGTCTTTGATTGCCGCGGAAGAGCTTGGCATTGCATACGAGCGTGTGAAGTGCAACATTGCGGACACCGGCTCGCTCGGACACAACGACATGACCGAGGGTAGCCGCGGTACCTTCTCTTCCGGCATGGCGACTATTTTCGCTGCCCGCGATGTAATCGAAGTACTGCGTGAACGAGCGGCTAAGACCTGGGAGATCCCGGTTGAAGACGTTGTCTGGGAAGGCGGGCAGGCCGTTGCCAAGGGCAAAGCCCATGGCAATTTGACGCCACTGACACTGAGCGATCTGGCGGCGGCATCTCCGAACAGTGGTGGCCCGATTGCCGGCCACAACGAGGTTGTTGCCGACGGCGCGGGTGTTTCGTTCGCGAGTCACATCTGCGATATCGAGGTCGATCCGGAAACGGGCGCAACGAAGGTCATCCGTTATACGGTGATCCAGGATGCCGGTAAGGCAATTCACCCCGATTACGTGGAAGGCCAGTTTCAGGGTGGGGCGGTACAGGGTATCGGTTGGGCGCTCAACGAAGAGTATGTCTACGGTGAGGATGGTCGGTTGCAGAATCCGGGATTTCTCGATTATCGTATCCCCGTTTGCTCGGATCTGCCGTACATCGACACCCAGATCCTCGAGATTCCGAACCCCAATCATCCATACGGCATTCGGGGTGTTGGCGAAACGTCGATCGTGCCACCGCTGGCCGCCATCGGTAATGCGGTGTCGAATGCCGCCGGGGTACGCATGACCCATGTGCCCATGTCGCCGCCGCGTATCCTCAAAGCGATCAAGAGCGAGCAGGCAGAGCTGGCCGCGGGCTGATGCTCGAGGTCAGCCTGACCGGATCACTGCAGGATTCTGCGGATGGGCTGGCCTCGATTTCGATTGACGCCCGAACGATTCGCGAGTTACTGAGGAAAATCGTCGAACGTTATCCGCGTATGCAAGGTCGCGTGGACGAAGGCGTCGCGGTTTCGATCAATGGTGAGATATTTCGCGATAACTGGGGTGAGGAGATTCCGGAGGGCGCGGAGATTTATCTGCTGCCGCGGATTCGGGGAGGGTGACCACTTTACTTGATTTGCGGGTAGTTGGATTAACGACACAAGAACACCTGCATGAGCAAGGACGATTCAATCGCTCGCGTTTCCGGACTCGCTTGTTCTTGGAATCGATTATCTTGTCTTGATGAATACCGGGTTCGAGTAAAACCAGAGGTCGCTCCAGGGATTTTCCGCCGGTGGATCCGGTTCGGGTTCGAGTTCGTCGGTGTTGGTTCCGCGGACACGAACGTACATTGGACCTGGCACGGTCAGCGTGTAGCTCATCAAAAGGTACTCTCCTTTTCGCTTCCATACCGACGAGGTAAATCGCTGTACGACCCGGGTGGATTCATTGCTGTTTGCAGCACGATCTTCGACCGGGCCCGTGACTTCACCTGTGATCAGATCCACGCGGTTGACTTCGGGGTTTTCTTCGGCGGCGTTTTCGGTGTGCGGATCGCGAACCCGGATCTTGACCGTAATTTCGCTGCCGGGGGCCACGGTGATCTCTTCACCAATGGCGGCTGAGCGATTCCCCTGGGTCACTTCCAGATAGAGTTCGCTCACCAGATCGCCTGTGGTCACGAACATTTTTCCTGCGCGCAGCGCGGACAATATCGAATCGTAGTTTTTCTCGGCGTAAACGTAGGTCTTGGAATACTCTCCCGGCCAGAAGTCGACACCACCCTGGGTATGGTTCAGATGAGAATCCGAGTTGGCAGTGATCCACCAGCGCCTGCCCTCGCCCAGCATCGAGTCCCAGAAACCTCCCAACTTTGCCGTCATCTGATCAAACCCACCCATCGTGTGGAAACCAGTGTATGCGCCACGAAATCGCTGTAATTCATCCGTTATCGACGCAGCAATACCCATTGCCTGATGGCCGGGCGCTCCTGCCATGCCGACGGCGACATTGGGTGCGGTATCATTCCAGCGGCGAAACTCAGCCGGATCGTACAGGTCATATTCGCCATATCTGCGTGCAGAACGCGAAGGGTGGTTGGCGATCACGACAGGTGGTTTTTCCAACGCGCGCATCACCTCGAGTGCTGCAATCATTTTGTCTTGGGTATCACGAGATGGATCCAGCGGAAATGCGTCGTATTTGTCGAAACCTGACTCCAGTCGAAAAAGAACCTCAGCTTCATCGGAGGTGTGGGGAATGATCAAGCTGCTATGGTCTCCGGCCGGGGTGTCCAATTCCATGCCGTAGAACTGGATTACGTCTTTCACTTCAGTGCGGGATTCAAGCAATTCCGGATACGCTACGTCCCGATTGACCTTGCTGTGGTTTGGTCCGCCGTGATCTGTCGTCACCATCCAGGACAAACCGAATTTTTTAGCCATCGCCGCATTAACGGGAGTGGGGTAGACGGCATCTCCTGCGATGATCGGGGTAGGTGGGTTTTGCTCTGTATCCCAGCCAACGCTGTAGCGGCTGTGGATGTGGTGATCTCCAGCCAGCCAGCGCGAACCAGGTGTTGAGCAGCCGGTAAGTGCAAACAGGGCGCTGGTGAAGATCGCGAACAGTTTTGTTCCAGTCATAATCTGTCAAACCTGGCTTGCACCGTCGCTACTTGAAGACCCTCGGGTGCCTGGGTTATACGACTCCGTAAGCCACCATCGCGTCGGCCACTTTGATGAACCCGGCGATGTTGGCGCCTCTGACGTAATCGACATAACCGTCGTGGGTCTGGCCGTACTGGACACATCGTTCGTGGATGTCTCCCATGATGTCTCGGAGTAGTTTCTGCAACTCCTCTTCCTTCCAGGTAATGCGTGCGCTGTTCTGGCTCATCTCGAGACCCGAGATGGCGACTCCACCGGCGTTGGCCGCTTTGCTCGGCGCAAATAACACTTTTGCTTCAATAAAGTCGTGAATGCCCTCCTGCTCGGTAGGCATGTTCGCGCCTTCTGCAACTGCTTGGCAGCCATTGGCGATCAGCGTGCGGGCGTCCGCCTGGCTTATCTCGTTTTGCGTAGCGCAAGGCAGCGCCACATCTGCGGTGATTCCCCAGGGCCGCTCTTTGGGATAATACTTCGCACCGTATTGTTTGGCGTATTCTTCGATTCGACCGCGGCGATTGGTTTTCAAGTCAATCAGGTACGCAAGCCGTTCTTCGTCAATTCCTTCGGGATCGTGTACGAAACCACCGGAGTCGGACGCAGTGATTACCTTGCCACCCAGCGAATTGACCTTCTGGATAGCGTAGGTGGCGACGTTGCCCGAACCCGATACCAGGCACGTCTTGCCCTCGATGTCTTGACCCGCTTGCTTGAGCATGTCGTGCAGCATATACACCGTGCCGTACCCGGTCGCCTCCGTGCGAATGGGACTGCCGCCGTATTCACGACCCTTGCCGGTAAGCACACCCGTAAAACGATTTGTCAGACGTTTCCATTGTCCGAAAAGATACCCGATTTCGCGTGCACCAACGCCGATATCTCCCGCGGGTATGTCGATGTCTTCGCCCACGTGGCGATACAGTTCGGTCATGAACGACTGACAAAAACGCATGACTTCGTTGTCTGATTTGCCTCTTGGATTGAAATCCGCGCCGCCTTTTGCGCCACCCATGGGCAGCCCGGTCAAACTGTTCTTGAATGTCTGTTCGAAAGCCAGGAACTTGAGAATGCTCTGGTTGACACTGGGGTGGAATCTTAAGCCTCCTTTATACGGCCCTATCGAATTGTTGTTCTGTACTCGATATCCGCGGTTGACCCGGATCATGCCGTTGTCATCTTGCCAGCACACCCGAAAGCTGATGATGCGATCCGGTTCGGCGATACGGCGTAAGATCTGCGCCTCGTGGTAAACGGCCTTATCCGCAATGTAGTCGAACACGTTCGCGGCTACCTCATAAACTGCCTGGTGGAATTCGGTTTCGCCTGGATTCCTGCGCTTGAGCCCGTTCATGAATTGGTCTAAATCGACGTGTTTTGAGGCTGTCATGTTTCCCTTCTCCTGGAGCCGTGGATAACCTAGCCAGATTTCGCATTTGGCCGCAACTTTCGCCGTGTGGCAACCGTTTCGGTTTTGCGAGCTAAAGAGATAGCGTTGTCTATTCGATGTCGTTCGAGGTATGGACTTGCCATTCTGGTCGACGGCATGAATGGATGCAACGGCCTTATATTGGGAGCGGCGGTTGCGTTTCCCGGTGGTTAAGATCTTATCGGTACAACCTCGTTGTCCATGTGAAGTTGTTCGTGGTGCTGCGCAAGGAAGTTCACAAGTTGATCGACTGGCAGTGCTTGAGTGAGGATGAATCCCTGGATGTAATCGCATCCAAATCGTCTGAGTAGATCCGTTTCCGCATCCAGTTCAACGCCTTCGGCAACAACTTCCAGTTCTAGAGTAGCGGCTATTTCGATGATCTTTTCAGGCAGATCTCGCGCCTGCTTCGAGGTCATCATTCCAGTAATGAATGATCGATCGATTTTTACCGTATTCAGCGGCAGGGACCGCATGTTCAGTGACGAGAATCCCGTGCCAAAGTCGTCGAGAGCAATATGTACCCCTGCGGCTTGCAGCTTGCGCAGTTGCCTCGGATCCTGCCTGTGCGGCGCGATCAAGTTTGAACTCGATCATGCCCCCGATGCCATGAATAGTTGTCACTGCTCGATGTGCAGAAAAATCACGGGGGCCGCCTACGGGTTTTTTGCTCCTACAGACTTCAACAATTTTCGCTGGATTTCAGGCGTCGATGCGATGACGCGTTACGAGTCATCACCGGGAAATTTACCAGTGTTTTGTACGACGTGTGGGAGCCATATGCCTTCCTGGGACCCAGCCAGTGCTCAGGTCTGCCTACCTGCGGGTTGTTTCGACGATGACCCGCAGCTGCGTCCTGCGGTATAGATATTCGCGGGATCAAAAGGGGTCTGGCATGATGTTTCCGCCGAGCCACGATCATTAGAGGGATTTGAACCCGATGATTTCTTCGATGACTGAAACATCTGTGTTTTACCGATAACATGTTCGGATCTCCACACCATCTCGACCTCACAGTCGCGCACCTGGCGACATCGGTGGCCTTCTACGAAGTTGTTTTCGCTCGTCTCGGATATCAGCGCACCGAACAATATTCTGGTGAAGCCCCTTGTTGGCTGTACTCAGACGACGGTGCTCCCGTGTTCGGTATTGCCTTGCACCAAGCGCGGAATAGAACGGCGCATGACCGATACTCACCTGGCTTGCATCATCTGGCTTTCCACGCGCAAGACAGGCAGGAAGTGAATTTGTTCTATGAATTTCTTCTGGAGAACGGCATCGAGATATTAGACTCCCCTGCCGAATACGATTACACGCCGAATTATTATGCGGTATTTTTTGCCGATCCGGATGGTTTGAAGCTCGAAGTGGTCCATGAACCCAATGTGACAAAAGTCGTCTCCTGAGGCAGGGGGTTTATGGATACGTTGCTCCCCCTGGCGGAAGTTGCCATCACCATGGCTGGGTTCTCGGCTGTTGTGGTGATCTTCAAGAAACCTGACACCAACACCTGGCTGAAACTCGACGCGGACGGGGCGGGTCGCAGGCCGCGGTTCTCTTTGTGATGTCTCTCTGGATTCCTGCCTCACTGTACAACGGTAGTACCGTTCGGAATGGACGACACATAGGGACGCTGACATGAAGTGATTGGACTTCACTGTTATAGTCGACAGGTCCGCTAAACCACTGGAGTGAGCTCAAGATCACAAGCCGCTCGCTCGACAGATAGAGGAAAATCCATGTTCTCAGCTCGCTCCCATATTCACCCGCGAAAGACAATATTCACCTCTCTCATCGCTTCCAGCCTCGCGCTGGCCCTACCGGCAACCATGATGGCTGAAGGCAATAACCCGAGGACGGAAGCGGGTCGACCGGATTTCTCAGGTACCTACGATGCGGCTACCTTGACGCCGTTGGAGAGGCCTACCGCGTTCGGCGATAATCTCTATCTCACCCGGGAGGAAGCCGACGAAATCGCCGAAGCGGAGCGACTTCGTACCGCCGAGCGCTCGAAGGATAGCGATCCGAACCGCGAAGCACCGCCCGATGGCGGTGACGGTTCACCGGGCGCGGCCGGTAACGTGGGTGGCTACAACACGTTCTGGATCGATCGTGGCACCGATGCGTTCAGTGTCGATGGCAAGTTCCGGACCTCGATCATCATCGATCCAAAAAATGGCAGACGGCCGCCAATGACAGCGGATGCACAAGCACGAAGAGCGAAGCGGTTGACAAACTTCCGTCGCGGCAACGACGGAACGGCCTATTGGATCGACCAGGAAGGCCCTGGACCCTATGACAACATGGAGCAACGTGGCAACGCGGAACGTTGCCTTCTCGGGTTCAGCGGTGCGGTGCCGACCTACCCAAGCCTCTACAACAACTTCAAGCGGATCGTGCAGACCGAGGATCACGTGATGATCCTGATCGAGATGGTTCACGACGCCCGAATTATCCGTATGAACTCGGAACATGTTCCCGCCAGTGAGAAGAAGTGGCTCGGTGATTCGATCGGCTGGTGGGAGGGAGATACGTTGGTCGTCGACACGACCAATTTCCATCCACAGTCGGGGCGGCGGGGGAGTTCAGGCAGCAAGCACATCATCGAGCGATTCAGCCGGCTCGATGATGGTAATCTGCTCTACAACTTCACGGTGGAGGACGACTCCGTGTGGACTCAACCCTGGACCGGCGAGTACGTCTGGAAGGCGAGTGATCAAAAGGTTTATGAGTACGCCTGCCACGAAGGCAATTACGCGCTGGGCAACATCATGCGCGGAGCGCGGATACTGGAAAAGGACGCTCTGGAAGCGAAGCGCAAGGGTACAAGCCTCTAAAAAGCAAAAAGCCTGGTTCTGCGGCGATCCAACAGGGAAAGTCTGAACGAACAGTAATCAAGGGGTTGCCGGGCTCTTCTTTGGCATTTCCTCGAGGTAATTCGTCACAACGCTTGCGAATCGTTTGCTGTCCAGATAGGGCATAATGTCTTCCGCCTTGCTGGATCGCAGTTGATGCATTGCAAAGTCGGGTTTCGGCGGATAGGTGTCGTTCCATAGCGCGCCTGGCTGGTAAACCAACCAGACATCCCAGGCGTAGACGCCATCGATACCGAGCGTTTTCTCGTATAACTTGCCAACGATGCCGCTGTCTTCCCAATAGTGTGTCGCATTTCCGCCGGTGATCAGCGCAGCAGCTTCCGCGACGTCCTCAGCGGTCGCCCCCAAGGTTGGAACGTGGGGAACTAACGTGCGAAGGTTCGGATCATCGGTACTGCCCAGAAGGTCGCGATTGAGGTCTGCCAGACCTCGAAGACAAACGCCTCAGGTGGGGCCGACTATGAATACCAGCCGAACCTGATCGACCGCCTCGTTAAAATCTGCTTTTAACGGAGCCAGGTCGTTCTGCATGAGAATGTAGGGGAGGGCGGGTTCGTTGCCGTGTGCCAGGAACGAGAATAAAAGGAACAAGCTGCCGTACCTGCTCACTCGCCTGTTTGTCATCTTAATCCCTCCGGTGTGGCATCAATGAGAAGCCATTGCAGATCGTCCGCGAAAAAGGCAGCGAGGGTGAGTGCTGCTGCCAGCCATAACGACGATTTCAACCAGATTGAAGGTCCTTGTACGCATGTTCCGTCTTCGCAGACCGAAGGTTGTCGGTAAACGCGCCAGAACGCCCAGATGAGCATCAGCGCGGCAGCGGATAGAAAATAGGGTCGCAGGAAATCGAACCGTGCCATGGTGATAGCGCCAGAGACACCAAACAGCGCAACCGCCCAAGGGCCGATACAACACAGACCAATAAAGGAGGCGATCGCGCTGAGCCCGATCGCACCGCTGGTCGTACCCGCTACTTTTACCTGGTCATTCATCCTAGCAGCAATCACCTTGTTGGATTGGAGGGCATGCGACATCTCCATAGGAGCAGAACACACAGCAGTCCCCTGTCAGCGGGCGTAATACTGCTCCACAACCCCGGCAATCGTAGAAAAATTGACAGGCGTTTGTCGGCATTTTTTCTTTCTCGGCGTGACCACATTCGGGGCAGATCACGGTCGAAAACGGTTCGAACGTTGCACTCATCTTCTTAGTGTAATATCTGTAGTTACTACAGGTACCAGCCAAGGTGTCCTCATGTCGGACGATCGGGTCACAATAGGCAAGGTTGCCAGCCAGACGGGCTGCAACATCGAAACCATCCGGTATGACGAAAAGGAATCTCTACTCCCACCGCCTGGTCGCACCGAGGGCGGTCATCGTCTCTACTCCGTCGGGTTTGTTGTAAAGGAAGGCGATGAAGTTCATGACGCGCAGGCAAAGGAGCAGGAAAACGAATTTCCGTTTCCAATAGACAAGACCGTCGATCTCCTGAAATGGTGTGAACAGGAGAATGCCTCAATTGACGAAATTGTCATGAGAAACGAATTGTCCCGGCGCAGCCGGGTGGAAATCGAAGACGCACTCGATGAAATCTGGCTCGTGATGAAACAGGCGGCTTTCCTTGGGTGTCATAGTGAAGGTGTGTTGCCCGGTGGGCTCAACGTAAAACGTCGCGCGGCATCCATCAATCAGTAAACGATGACATGATTGCCGGATCCTCAATCCAATTGGAATCCAGGTAACAGTGAAAAATTCGAGTAGTTAGAAACCACGCGGAGTCTTGATGGTCATGCAGGTAGAAAAAAAGTCGGATGTGATTGAAACCTGGGTAAGCGCGCTCATACACGCGGAGTTGAACAAACCGCGCAAACCGCTTCTCAGCCAGAGATACAACGTCCAGAACATGGACACTGCTTACAAGATCCAGACGGAGTATGTTCACTGGAAACTCCAACAAGGCGACACTATTTCCGGCTACAAAGCGGCATTGACTGCAGAGGCGGGACAGAAGTTGTTTGGTGCTGTAGGTCCCGGTTCGGGGGTATTGTTCGCAGCCGGCAAACGTCTGTCTGGAGTCTCTTTGGACCTCACTGACTTTCATAGGCCCGGACTGGAAGTAGAAATTGGTTATCGTCTGAGTGCAGCGATCACCGAACCCGTCAATCGCAATACGGTGATGTCCAAGGTCGGAGAAATACTGCCGATGGTCGAAGTCGTGGATATCGGCTATGCAGACTCGCAGGGACAACAATCCGATATTCGTGCCATCGATTTGATGGCGGGGAATAGCGGATCCGCCGAATACATTATCGGAACATTTGACCACTTCGATGGTGATTTGAATGAGCTGGAGGTCAGTTTAAGCCTGGATGGCAATCTGCTTTTCAGCGGGCAGGGCTCCGACGCCATGGGAGATCAGCGCGACGCTCTGGTTTTTTTGATCAATCAGACTCTCGAGTTGAATTATTCGTTGCAACGGGGTCATTATCTGATGACGGGTTCTCTGGGGCGCCTGCATTTTGCTGAGCCCGGGAGTTATGTCGCCAGATACGGAGAATACGGACAGATTCACTTTTCCTGCCGTTAGAGATTTGACCGATTGTCAGTAAGGTCCGGGAGGCGTTGCAGATTTGCGGGGATGTGACCAGAAAGGTTTTTCCGAAACGGTCGTTCGCGCCCAGGTGGCGTGCCAGGTGAGTTCTTTCTGGTAGTAAATCTCCGCCCAGATCTCTCGAGGCGCCTTGCCGTTGATATAGTCGATATCGGCCATTGCCAGATTGGCTTTGAGTATTGGGGACCAGGTTTGCGACTTTATGGTGCCGATGCGTTTTCCTTTCATCGCGTCGTATAGAAAAGAGTCAACGGGCGGCTTGTTGCCTTCGACCACGAGCTTCACAAGTCTGCGTTTGATTGCACTGCTTTTTTCCTTGATAAGCGCACCCTTTCCGGTGAAATACGGCTTGTCCAGGTTGACCGTCCAACCCACCCCCAGCTCGAAGGGGGAGCGGTCGTGATCCGCTCGAACGGCTGTCTCTGCAGTAATGAAATCATCACCGGGCATGATGAACCCGGCTTCAATTCGAACCATTTCCAGTGCGTCCAACCCGATGACTCGCACGTCGTAGAGCCCGCGGTGCTTCGTAGCAAAAATCGCATCCCATAGATCCACTGCATGCCTCGGTTCCGTCCAGACTTCATAACCAAGGTCACCGGTGTAACCCGTGCGAGACACCATGACTTCGAAACCGAGAAGTTGCGTGTATTGAATTCCGAAAGGTTTGAGCTGATCAAGGCCATCGATTCCAGCCGCCCTAAGAACAGCGCAGGATGTAGGGCCCTGAACTGCAAGTGCGGCAACTTCGTGAGTTTCTTCGGCAATCTCAACGTCGAAGCCCTGGCTCGATATCAGCAGCCAATCGAGTTGGTGATGTTGGGAGCACAGACGATAACCCGCATCACCCAGGTGGAAAATGGTGCCGTCGTCCAGCACCTTGCCGTCGTCGTTACACCAGACTACGTAAGTGACGCGGTTGGGTTTCAGCTTGGACAAATCGCGCGCGACTAATCGGTTTAGAAACGCGAGTGAATCGGGCCCCGTGATTCGATATTTTTCCATCGGGGTGAGATCCATGACGCTGCATCCGCTGCGTATGGCGAAGTACTCGGCCGACAAGGTATCCAATACGCGCGCGGTCTGATATCCGTTCCAGGACATCCAGTTCTTGATCAGGTTGTGCTCTTCAATTCGGTCGTGAAAAGGCGAGTGTTGCAATACCTGTCGAAAATGATCTTTTTCCACCACTAACGACTCAAGGCTAAGATTCTTTCAGCGGCGAGACGGCCCGGTACGCCGGTTACCCCGCCTCCCGGGTGTGCGGCCGCGCCACACAGGAACAACCCATCGACTGGCGTGTCATACTGGGCGGCGCCGTGAACGGGCCGCATCATGAACGACTGATCTATGCCGAGTTCACCATGATGCCAATGACCTCCGGTTATGTTGTATTGCGCTTCGATATCAACGGGCGTCAACAGTTCGCGTGCGACGATTTGTGACGCGATGCCTGGGAAGTAGGCTCCCAACAGCGAAACGATGCGATCCGCAAAAACCTCGCGACCCTGATCCCAACCGGTTTTCAGTGCGTAAGGTGCAAAGCATGCAACCACCGACATGACGTGATAGCCATCACGTGTCAGAGACGCATCGGTAATACTCGGTAGCGTGATCTCCAATACGGGATGTTCGGAAAACTCGCCGTATTTGGCGTGATTGAAAGCGTGTTCCACGTATCCCATGTCCGGTGCTATGAGCAGTCGTTGACCGAGCTGAGCTACGGACATCCCGTTCACTTCCGGCAATCCTTTCAAACCCAGATGAAGTTTTGCGACCGTTCCGTTGGTACGGGTCTTGCGGATGCGATGCGCGAACATCGCATCAAGATCCTGCGTACCCACCAGTTTTAGAAACGTCGTTTTTGCATCCGCATTCGAAACGACCAACTCAGTATCTATTCGCTCCCCAGAATCCAGTGCCACGCCGGTTACGGAGCCGTCTCGTATGAGTATTCGGGTAACCTTCGCACCGGTTCGAATGTGCACTCCTGCGATCCTCGCCGCCTCGGCAAGTGCTTCGGTGACTTTCCCCATTCCACCCGGGGGCAGGGTTTGTGGGCTGTGCAGCTCTCCCTGGAGTCGGTGCAGGTAGGTCAACACGGTAGTGGGTGTACGCGGTCCCATGTGGTGGCCGATCACAGCGTCCGCGGCTATGGCACCTTTGAGTCGCTCACTGTCAAATTGCTCGTTGAGTACGTCATAGATGTTGATGCCGCCCACTCGCAAGAATTCGAGCATCGAGTTCGCGCCGAGGCCGAAACGCAGTGCCCAACCGAGTTGTGTCAGAGTGATCAGATCTCTCCTGTCCATGTTCTTGAGTCGCGGTGGCCTGTTCGTCATCAACGGTTTCAGTGCCTTCGCATAGGATCGAAATTCGTTCTTGAAACTAGCGTAGGACTCGATGTCTACCTTCGACAAACCATTGCCGGATACCGCGGTCGCGCTCAGCGTCAGATGGTCGCCATTGCGCCCGAGTGAAATCGTTTCTATCGCTGGGCCTCGGTCCAGCCCGGCGTTTGCCAGATTGAGGTCGCGACCTATCTGCGGGTCAAGTGAGTGAAGCACATGCGCGACAGCGGAGACCCTGAATCCGCCTTTGCAGCTGTCTTGTCCAAAACAACGCGTGCTGGCGGCTCCTCCAATTTGGTCGCGCGCTTCGAGAACCTGTACGGTGTATCCTGCGGGCCCCAACCCCTTAGCCAGGTAGGTGGCACAGACGAGCCCATTGTGACCTCCACCTACCAGGACGATTGTTTTTGAGTTAGTCATCGCCAAAATCAGCCGGAACGGTATTTAAACGACGCAGGTCTTTTAGAATCTCTCGAGCGGAGTTGGCACCTGGCGCCCCCATGACGCCCCCGCCCGGATGAGTGGATGAACTGCATAGGTACATGTTTTTCACCGGCCCACGGTACTGGGCGTAGCCCGGAAAAGGTCGGTTGAACATGAGCTGGTCGAGCGTCAATTCGCCCTGGAAAATATTGCCTTCGGTAAGGCCGACCTCGTTTTCCAACTCCAGGGGTGTACGAACCTCCGTATGCAGGATCATGCTTTTGAAGTCCGGGCTGTATTGGGCGATCTGATCGATAACCGTTGCCCCGAAAGCATCTCTTTTCTCGTCGCTCCAGCCGCCTTCGACGTCATAGGGACAATACTGCACAAACACGGACATCATATGTTTACCGGGTGGCGCCAGGGTCGGGTCGAACTGGGAAGGTATGAGTGCGTCTACGTAGGGGTCCGCCGACCAGCGATTGTCTTTCCAATCGTCGTACCCACGTTCCAGCCGTTCGAGCGTGTCGGTGAAATGCATGTGTCCCCGTGTGAGCGGCGAACCCTGCGGTAGTGCGGTCATATTGGGCAGACCATCAAGCGCAATGTTGACCTTGCCGGATGAACCGCGAATTTTGAAATTTTCCGCGCGGTGAAGTAGGTCTTCCGGCAGGTCTTTGGGGTCCATTACGCCAAGAAAGGTACGTTTTGCATCGAGGTTCGAAACGACCACACTGGCATCGATTTCCTCGCCTGATACGAGCACGACGCCAACCGCCCGACGCCCCGCTACCCGAATCTGCCGCACTTCGGCAGCGGTGCGAATTTCACCGCCGAACGAGGAGAAGGACGCAGCGATACTCTTGGCAATTGCCCCCATTCCGCCGCGGGAAAACCCCCAGGATCCGATATTTCCATCGACATCGCCCATCGCGTGATGTAACAGGACGTAGGCGGTACCCGGCGAGTAGACGCCCAGGCCGGTACCGATAATGCTGCCGCCGGAAAAGTGCGCGAGAATGACATCGCTTTCGAAATACTCTTCCAGATATTCCGCGATCGACATGGTAAAAAAGCGAATAAATTCGTAAATCTGGCTCTCGCTCAAGCCATAAAACTGTTTCACCAGATAGGCGAATTCCCAGGCGTCGCGCGGTTTCAATGACGCTGGGTTCGGGGGCGTGCGCAACAGAAAACCTCGAATCAAGCGACACCACTTCATGAGATCCGCGTCGAAGCGAATGGCCGCGTCCGCATCACGTTTGGAATGACGGGCGATCTCGCGCCTTCGCACCGTCGGCTGATGATAACTGCCGAAGTAATCGCCGTTCTGCATGAAAGTGGTGCTTCCCTGCAGGGGGATGACTTCCAGACCGTGTCGACCCAGATCGAGTGCCTGATAAATTTCAGGCCTGAACAGGCTGCACACATAGGAGCAGTTCGAATACTTCCAACCCTCGTGTAGTTCCCGGCTGACGGTTGCGCCGCCGATGTATTCGTTTTTTTCGAGGACCAATACGTCGAGCCCGGCTTTCGCCAGAAACGCTGCGTTCGTGAGCCCGTTGTGACCGGCTCCGATAACGATTGCGTCGTATTTTTTACCTCGGTTGTTAGCCATGTTCAATTTACAATCGATCTTTGAGCTGATAATAAATCATACCCAGGGCAACCATCTGTTTGCTGAATGTGTGGGCGCCTGGAATCCTGATGGGCTTGATGTTTGCGAATAAATCAAATCGTTCAAAGGTACCAGCCACTGCATCGGCCATGATCTGACCGGCAAGATGGGTGACGTTCACCCCATGTCCGGAATAACCTTGAGAGTAAAAAACGTTCGGTGACAACCTGCCCAACTGCGGAACCCGATTGATCGTTACACCGATAGTCCCACCCCACGCGTAAGCAATTTTCTTATCCTCGAGTTCTGGATAGATTTTTAGCATTCTCGGCAGCAGGTTTTTCTTGATCACCTGGGGGTCACTACCCGAGTAGTTGCAGCGGCCGCCAAACAGCAGCCGTTTATCCGCGCTGAGGCGAAAATACTCGAGGACAAAGTTGGGGTCGCATACCGCCAGATCTTTTGGGTTGAGGAAGTTGACGAGCGTTTCCGACAGCGGTTCGGTCGCCAGTATAAAACTGTTGACCGGAAATAGGATACCGCGCAGTTTCGTTTCCAGAAAGTGATAAGCGTTGCCCGCAAGTACCACAAAGTCGGCCGATACGGACCCATGTTTACTGACAACTCTGGGTTTGCCGCCATGTTCGATATTCAGTACTGGAGACTGTTCGTAGAACGTCGCCCCGAGGGATACGGCCGCATGCGCCTCACCGATGCATAAGTTCAACGGATGAATATGTCCGTTACCCATGTTCAACAAAGCGCCGATATAGGCTTGCGTGCCGATCGTGTCGGCGGTTTCAGATCTGCTCAACAGTCTGACTTCGTGCGGAAAGTCAAATTTTTCCAGGGCTTCCAGGTCTCGTTTCAGGGCATCGAGGTGGCGGTTTTTGATGGCCACGTCCAGGTAGCCTGATTTCAGATCACATTGAATGTCGTAAGTCGCCACCCGTTCCCGAATGATTTCATGACCAGCCCAGCGCATGTCCCACACGAGTTGATCTATGTCTTTGACCTGAGCGCGCGCAATCCTCGACGCACCGGCAATGCCACCGATCATCTGACCCCCGTTGCGCCCCGACGCACCCCAGCCCACTCGATTTGCCTCGACCACATGCACGTTGTAGCCACGCTCAGCTAGATGGAGTGCCGTAGACACACCGGTAAACCCCGCTCCGATAACACATACGTCTGCGGTTTGCTCTCCTTTGAGCGTTGCATAGTCAGTGGGCTGATTTACCGTTGCCGCGTAGTAGGACCCTGTATGTTGCTGCGGATTCATGTCCAACTTTTTCTAACGCACAATGCCAGCTATGAGAACCATAAACCGGTTTCACGGCGATTCCGTCCTTTAGTGTAGGGGCCTGTCTAGGGAAACTGTGGGCAAACTAATCAATCAGAGTTTCCCTAAACCAGGACGACAGAAACAGGATGCCTGAAGTCGAATCAGGTTGTCAGCCAACCGAATTCCTGAGGCTTACGTCCTGCCCTGTGGTGAATGACGACATTGACCAACGCGGGCCCGTCATGAGCCATTGCCTCATCGAGTGCACCGCGCAAGTCGGCCGGATCTTCGACGTAAAATCCTTTTCCGCCCAACGCCTCCATGATGCCTTCGTAGTGCGCACCGGGAGTTAGCGCAAACGGGGGGTTCGGTTTGTCTTTAGGCAGTTCGGCTACCCCACCACCGATGCCGCCGTTGTTCAGGACGATCATCTTGATCGGCAACCCGTAACGACACATGGTTTCGATCTCCATGCCCGAGAAGCCGAAAGCGCTGTCGCCTTGAACCGAAACGATCGGTCGATCTGGATTTACCACAGCGGCGGCGATCGCGAAGCCCATGCCGATTCCCATGGTGCCATAGGTTCCTGCGTCGAGACGGTTGCGGGGAGTTCTGTTGGCCATCTGGGTTCGCCCGATGTCCATCGTGTTGGCCCCTTCACCGATGATAATGGCGTTTTCCGGTAACCAATCCTCGATATCCCGATAGGCGCGGTAGTAGTTCATCGGTACGGATTCGTCTGCCATCATGGGGGCCACGGCAGCTATGTTGTCTTTTGCCTTTTGTCGAAGCTTTGCCCGCCAGGGTGCCTCGGCGGGATAGAACCATTGTCTACTCTCGAGTGCTTTGTTGAGTTGTGCCGTTATCGCTTTGCCATCACCGACGAGGGCAACTTCCGCGGGAACGTTGGTGCCGATTTCTTCGGCGTTGATATCGAGTTGTATAATGCGCACGTTGGGTGCAAAACGGGGTGGCAGGCCGAAGTGCATGATCCAGTTGAGCCGAGCACCCATCAGGAAAACGAGATCTGCTTCGCGAAGCGCGGTACTGCGCGCAGCACCTACTGACAAGGGGTCATCGTCCGGTAGTATGCCTTTGCCCATGGGAGAGGCGAGAAAGGGTAGCTGAGTGCGTTCGATGAACTCGCGCACCTCGTTCTCGGCTCG
>JACZXA010000237.1 GCA_022571865.1 Pseudomonadota bacterium | reverse complement strand
CAGACACCACACCGGCAGTCCGCGGCTTCGAGGCGATGAACCAGACGATGGCAAACAGCACCAGTCCTTCCGAGAAGGCCTGGTAGAGAGGCGACGGGTGCCGGGCAAATGCCTCCCACTGTCCGAGACAGGTCTGACTGACGCCTCGCAGCGCATCACAGGGATAAATCAACCCAAACGCCGAGTCAGTCACGCGGCCTGGCAATTCGGTATTAATGAAGTTACCCAGCCGGCCGAACCCTAAGCCGATCGGCACCAACGGCGCCACAAAATCGCTTACCTGAAACACGTGGCGCTTGGTGCGTAGGCCGAACCAGAACATCGCAAGGACCGTACCGAGCAGCCCACCGTGGAAAGACATACCCCCTTCCCAGATCTTGAAGAGGTTCAACGGATTTTGCAGCAGCACATCGATCTGGTAAAACAACATGTATCCGACGCGTCCGCCTAAAACCGCGCCTACCGCCACATAAAAAACAATGTCCGATACGTCATCGCGAGTCCAGCCGCTACCCTCCCGGTCAGCTTGCCGGTTTCCCAACCACCAGCTGACAGCAAACGCGGCGATGTATGCCAAACCGTACCAACGCACGGCCAGTGGTCCAATCGCCACGATGATTGGATCGATTACGGGGTAATGCACATAAAATCCTCTGTTACACTCGAGTGCCTTCCAGCCTTCTCGATTCCGCCGGAGAATTCAAGCGAGCCATGTGTCTGATCCTATTCGCCTACCGGGCTCACCCGGATTACCCGCTGGTGATAGCGGCAAACCGAGACGAATTGTACGCACGCCCCGCACTGAGTGCACACAACTGGGAGGATAAGCCCGACGTTTTCGCCGGGCGCGACCTCACCGCAGGTGGAACCTGGCTCGGCGTGAGCACGTCTGGACATTTTGCCGCGGTGACCAACTTTGCCGAGGAATCCGGATCAGATGCGCCCGTCTCACGCGGTGTTCTTACCGAAACGTTCCTGACTTCAGACACCCCCGCGCACGACTTCGCGCATCATATTGAAGGTCTCAAGTATCGCGGTTTCAATTTGCTGTTATGGGACGGGCACGATCTGGTATACACGTCGAATCGCGGCACCACGGAAGATCTCCAGCCTGGCATCTATGGTCTGGCAAACGCCGAACTCGGTTCGGCCTGGCCCAAAGTAGTCCGCGGTACCCGCCATCTCGAGGCACTACTCGAGACCAACACTGGCACCGAACTGCTACAGGAGGCGCTCCTCGAGTTACTCGCCGACTCAAGCGTACCAAGCGACAGGGAACTGCCTATACGTGGTCGTCCAATCGAATTGGAGCGACAAGTGGCACCGTGTTTCATCAAAGGCGTCGACTATGGGACCCGGGCCAGCACGAGTGTCATCTTCGAACCCGAGCACATACAGTTCGCAGAGCAACTCTATGATGTCGGTGGGAAACCTGGCAAACGAGTTAACTTTCAACTTAACGTATCCAAACCCACACGATGAGGAGGTAAACACCCATGGAGATCAGCCTGCTTGGGCGCACCGCACTTATCACCGGGGCAAGCCTGGGCCTTGGCTACGCAACCGCAAAAGCATTTTATCTCGCTGGTGCGAAAGTCGCGATCCTCGCACGCCGGGACAAACCTCTGGAAGAAGCGGTCGAGAACATCGGCGCACTTCCCAGCGAAGGAGCCGAGATCAGGTCCTATGTCTGCGACGTCTCCGATCCCGACCAGATCAACCAAACCCATGATCGAGTGGCCGCGGATCTGGGAGCCGTGGACATTCTTGTCAACAATGCCGGGCAATCCTCCGCAATGCCTTTTCTAAAGATCAGCGACGAAACCTGGCAGGCCGATCTCGACTTGAAGCTTTTTGCCGCCATCCGACTCACCCGCCTTGTCTGGCCACAGATGCAGGCGAAAGGTTGGGGTCGAGTGATCAACGTGCTCAACACCGCCGCCAAGGCACCGCCACCCAACTCGGCGCCTACCTCGGTCACTCGAGCCGCCGGAATGGCGCTGACAAAGGTACTTGCCGGTGAAGGCGCACCCCACAATATTCTCGTCAATGCGATGCTGATCGGGTCCATCAAAAGCGATCAGATTCGGCGCTTGCACGAATCACGCGGCAACGAACGGTCGTTGCAGGAATTCGTGGCCGCTGCGGGTGAACGACTGCCCATGGGCCGAATGGGAGAAGCCGAGGAGTGCGGCAACCTTGCGCTGTTTCTTGCCTCGGACGCGGCTTCTTATATCACCGGTTGTGCAATCAATATGGATGGCGGCCTGAGTAAGGTCGTCTAGCCTGGATTATTCATGAGCAAGCGTAGCGAGGTTGAGGTCGCGCAGTCTGCGAAGCAAACTGCCAGAGGGCAATTCGCAAACGAATTGCTAAGCAGTTTGCGAAGCAAACTGCCAGAGGGCAATTCGCAAACGAATTGCTAAGCAGTTTGCGAAGCAAACTGCCGAGCACCCGGAAGGAGCACGCCCGCCTGCGAGGCCCGACGTTTTGAGGCTGTCGGCGACCGCAGTAGCTTGTTCATGAATAATCCAGGCTAGTTGTCATCCACGCAGCAATGGTCCAATAACCCACAGGTGTCAAAACCGCAAAAGTTTCTTCATTATCAGGTCATGAAAACGTCTCCAATTTAGAACAAAATGCGCGCCGTGACCTATACCAATGGCAGCCCTTGCCCCAATAAGAGACTTTGGAAGACTTTATGAAGAACAGGCTGATCTCTGCTTCCCTCGTTTTAGTGTGCCTGATTGTTTCAGCGTCTACCCGAGCCGATACCGACCAGGCCATCATCGCCGCCCTGCAGGCACAGGTTCAGGCACTGATAGCTCGCGTCGAGGCACTGGAGGGAAGGCTGGATGGGCATATGGAAAGCCGTCTGGAAAGCCATGCTCAGATTGTAGAGTCATCGCTCACGGCACCGATTGCGCCAATTGCCACCGAACTAAAATCTGCCGGAAGCTCAACCACAGGGGTAAAAATTAAGGCGGATTTTCGCTACCGTCACGAAACCATCGACACCAGCAACTCATCGCCACGCTATCGTCAGCGCATTCGCGGAAGAACGGCAGTGACTGCGAAGGTCAGCGACGCTGTACAGGTCGGCTTCGGCCTCACCACCGGAGGCGACAATCCCCTTTCAGGCAATCAAACTCTGGGGGACGGCGCATCGAGCAAAGGCATTCGACTGGACCTCGCTTACCTGAACTGGAAGACACCGCTGCAGGGACTCGAAGTCACCGCGGGCAAATTCAACAACCCCCTACACAGAGCTGGTCACAACGCTCTGATCTGGGATAGTGATCTCAACCCAGAAGGTGGGACCGTGACTTACAGTAACGGATCATTTTCGTTGGCCGCCGTAGGATTGTGGCTCAATGAAGTAGCAAACGACGACGATTCATTCCTGCTCGGTAGCCAACTGAGATGGAAAGCCACAATTCACGATGGCGCAGAGCTTCATGCGGGGCTCGGCTACTATCACTTTTTGGGGTTTGAAGGTGAGCCGGTTTTTTTCGATGGTAATCCTCGCGGCAATAGCGTTGACGCTATGGGCAACTATCTGTTCGACTACCAGAACATCGAAGCATTCGCGGAATTGACAGTCGACATCGCCGAGAGGCCGGTCACTCTTTTCGCAGACTACGTTAAGAATCTCGATGGTGGCAAATTCGATACCGGTTACGCCCTGGGTGCCAGGATGGATTTCATGCATGGATCACATCCCTGGCAACTCGCCTATACCTACCAGGACCTAGAAGCAGACGCAGTACCCGGCATCGTGACCGACTCCGATTTCATCGGCGGCGGCACGGACGGCTCCGGGCATATTTTCAGGGGTTCGTATGAGGTTTCCAACAAGATCAGCCTCAGTGGAACACTGTTCATCAACGAGCGCGGAGGCGATCTCGGAATAGAGGAAGACTATGACCGGCTTCAATTGGACGTCTCGTTCAAGTATTAAACCGGTTCTCCTTAATTCTCAAGCTGATGCGTTTACAGATCCATGATCCGATCGATGTCGGCTGCCAGTGTGTGCTTTCGGCGGTCAAACATGGAGACCAACACGAACAACGAGAGCGAAGTTATTATCGCAAGGAAGCCGCCGCTGACACCGTAGGGAAGCTGGATTGAAAAAATCTCAATGGAAAAGTTTATCAGCAGGCTCGAGACTACCGCGGTTACCGCAGCTCGTGCAGTGGCTCGTTTCCAATTAAACCCGATCACCACCAACGGTACGATGGCTGCCGCAAACGTACTCCAGCCAAATGCTCCTAACAATGCAACCAACCGCGCGTTTTCATAGTAGGAGTACAAGGCGAAACTTGCCGCAACCAGGGTAATGAGCACGGTAACGATGCGCGCCCAGAACAGTTCGTTGTCGAGACTGCGCCCCCGCCACATCCGAGGTATGTCGTGAACCACCGCCGCCGTACCTATGTTCAAGAAAGCATCCGAGGTAGACATGATCGCCGCAAACAGCGCGGCGAACACGACACCCGCTAACAGAGGGTGAGCAAAAACAGCGAGGAAAACGGGCGCTGCCGCATCCGATGCGGCAAGCGGTGCGATATCACCGCCGATCACCGCCGCCCTCATCACAACCCCGACACTCAACCAGAGCAAAGCGGCAAAGGCGTACCCAATCAGACTCAAGGGGAAGATCTTTCGATTGTCCGCAATGCTGCGATTCATCATCATCTTGGTGATCAGATGCGGTTGACCGGAAAGCCCCAACCCAAAGACGAATGCCCAGCCGATGCAGGTCACCATACCCATGGTTCCAAATGGCATGGCGGCTTCCGCGTCGTCCTCGAATATCGTCTGGGATACTTCTAACAGCCCGCCGTCGAATACCATCGACGCTGTAATGAGAATCAGCAGTCCGGCAAGCATCATGATGGCACCCTGTACCAGGTCCGTGTACACGGACGCGACGATTCCACCGGTCACGCTGTAGAAAATCAACACCCCCAACGACATCACCACACAGCTGACGAGGCTGACGTCCGCAAAAAATGTCGTGGCACTCAATATCGACTGTAAAACCAGAGCCATTGCCAGAATCTGCGTGGCGAGATAACCCATCACCCCGAGCAGTATGGTTAGCGCCGTCAAACCCCGAACCCACTCACTGTCATAGCGGGCTGCCACCACATCCGGTAGGGAGAGAGAATTTCTCACCCCGGCAATCATCCTGATGCGTTTTGAGATCAGGAAAAAACCGAGTGCATAACCGATCGAAGAAACCGCCACCATCCACATCGAGCTCATACCAGCGGAATAGACGAGCCCCGGCCCGCCAACAAAGCCAAAACCGCTCAATGTGGTAGAAAATACCGCCAGAGCGAGAACCACGGGTCCGAGCCCTCGACCTGCAACAAAAAAATCGCTGCTGTTGCGCGTGCGGCGCATTGCCCAGATGCCGACGACAATGCAGAACAGCATATATACCGCGACAAAGCCGATCGTAATCTCTACTCGATAGGCTTCCATCAGGCTGACCGCTCAGGCAGATGGGGCGATTCAGGTGAGGACGCGCGCCGCGTTTCAGCCTCTGCTTCAAGCAGATCGTAAGCCGCCTCATCCTCGAGGGTAAATACAAAACGGCGAAACCCCACGACGTAGATGATCGCCAACAGCGCACCGGCCAGCCAGATGCCAAACATCATCCATGCCGAGGCGATCGGAAAACCCAGGAAGTAGCCGGTTACTCCGGTTTCGAGAAAATCGGCATAACTACTGAATATCTTCCAGCAAACCCACATCGACACCAGACCAGCACCAGCGAGCGACATCCAGAAACCCGAGGTGCGATTGCGCTCGGCAACGCTCAGCGCAACCAGCAGGTGGATCAGGATCACAAACAACGCTTGCAGCGCAAACCCCAACGAAAAAATGGGGCCCAACCGGGCAAGACCGTCACCGCCGATGTTCATCCCTTCGATATTCGGATGCGGACCACCCGTCGACATCGGTGGCTCCGGCGACACCAGAATCCACCCGATCAAGCCACCGATGAGCAGCAGCACAACCAGCACGATATGTATCAGACGCATGAAAACCGATCCCCCCAAAGTCGCAGTTTCTACAACCTATCGCGATAAGGCAGTCGCCCGGCCGTGTTTCTTCGCCTTCTGAGCGTCTGTTCTTATCCAGAAAAAACCTATCGCAATGGAAATTGTGCCGGGTTTTTCGCCCGGAGGCGAATTCCGAATAGTATCTACAAAAATTGTTACCGCTTTCCGAACGATTTCATCAATTATTTCCCCAGCCGAAACGCCACCGTTGACGCTGTTGCTCAGGTGGTGGGTGTGCTTGATTCGGTACCTGATGAAGTTGTTGATTACGGCATTGTTGCTAGTGACCAGCCTGGCTGTCGACGCCTGTGTCGGTGTACCCCGAAGGCCGGAGTTTGAGTCCTGGCATGCTCGCATTTCGAAGTTGGCTGCTTGGAGAAGCGGAATCGGTTTGACTATTTCGCTGCGCCACAGGGTAGACGATTACTTGATGCGCGTGACCCCCACATACCGTAGAGTGTCTTTGCGGAGAAATCAGGGGGAGAATCACTTGAGCGAATTATCGCCTACGGGCGAGTTTGGCACCGAAAAAGATCTGTTCACTCGCCGCGACCGCTACTACATGTTGGCGGTGCTCACCACCGTCTACATTTTCAACTTCATCGATCGCC
>JACZXA010000236.1 GCA_022571865.1 Pseudomonadota bacterium | reverse complement strand
TCGGGTACGCGATGGAACGTATGCCGGTACTCGAGGACGCCGGAATCAAACGCGTCGTGAATGGCGCCATCCCCCATTCATCAGACGGGTCACCGCTGTTGGGTCCTGCCGCCGGATTGAAAAATTTCTGGCTGTGTTGCGGTTCTTCCTTCGGCATCGCACAGGGGGGCGGTTGCGGAAAGTATCTGGCGCAGTGGATGCTGTACGGCGACTCGGAAATCAACATGACGGGATTCGATCCGCGTCGATTTGGCAGTTACGCCGATGATGAATATATGAAAGCCAAGGGGTTTCAAGATTATCGTTTGACCTATTTTACGCCACTACCCGGTGAGGAGTTACCCGCGGGTCGGTTGAGCCGAATGAGCCCGCTGCACGACAAACTCACTGCTCAAGGCTGCGTGCACACCGAGACCTTTGGTTGGGAACGGCCAAAGTGGTTCTCTCTCGACGGGCGCACGGAAGAATACGGTTACAAGCGCAACAACGTGTTCGACGTGGTGCGCGACGAATGTTTTGCCGTCCGCGAGCGTGTCGGGATATTAGATTTGACTGGCTTCGCAAAATACGAAGTTACCGGCCCCGATGCGCAATCTTATCTCAACAATATTTGCGCCAACAGAATGCCAAAACAAACCGGGGGCATCGTGCTTGCACATATTCTGTCCGAACGCGGCAGGATTTCTGCGGAGATGACCATCACTCGTCTGGCCGATAATCATTATTATGTGCTCTCGGCCGCGGGAGCGGAAATGCGCGACCTCGATTACCTGTCCCAGAGCATCACTAAAAACGAAAAGGTCGAGATTCACAACGTCACCGGTGATCGCGGTGTGTTGGTGCTGGCGGGTCCCAAATCCCGAGAAGTACTGGCAAAAATCACTGACGAGAAACTGGACAACGATTCGTTTCGGTGGCTGAGTGGGAAAGAGATCCGTATCGGTAGCGTGCTAACGCGTGCACTTCGAGTGAACTATGTGGGTGAACTGGGTTGGGAATTACATCCACCAATGGAACATATGGGGACAATCTACGACGCGTTATGGCAAGCGGGCCAGGAGTTCGGCATCGCAAATTTTGGGCTTTATGCCGTCAACAGTCTGCGCATCGAAAAGGCTTACCGAGGCTGGGGGGCTGAATTGACCAACGAAGTCACCATGATCGACGCCGACATGGCACGGTTCGTCAAACTGAAAAAAAAGCGTTTTGTCGGCAGGGAAGCAACCATCAGGCAGAAACGCGAAGAGCGCTCCCTGCAACTCGTCTATTTCGAAATTGAGGCCAATGACTCCGATGTGCGAGGCGGCGAGCCGATATTCCTTCTCGAGGATTGTATTGGGATCACGACTTCAGGTGGCTACGGTCACTTTGTCCGCAAGAGCCTTGGCTTTGGCTATGTGCCACCAGCGAACTCCGAGCCTGGAACCGAACTGAGTATCAATCTGCTGGGCGAGCGATGTCACGCAACGGTACTGGGAGAACCTGTTTACGACCCAACCAATATCCGCTTGCGAGCATGAGGCACGCGCTTTGACGGAACACACCGATCGCATCAAAAAGCTGATAGACAGTGCACAACCGGGTAACTCTCAGGCGCAGCCTTTTTATTGTGACGATGAACTATTCAGTGTGGATATGCAGAAAATCATCATGCGCAAGTGGCTGTTAATCGACCATGTCAGCCGGATACCGGAGCCCGGTCAGTATTTTCTCTATGAGGTTGGCTCGGAATCGATCATTGTCATTCGTGAAAACGACTCGACGGTAAATGCCCTCTATAATGTGTGCCGTCACCGCGGCTCCCTGGTCTGCCTCGAAAGCGAGGGCAAGCGAACGCAACTCACCTGCCCTTACCACGCCTGGTCTTACCGGCTTGACGGCAGTCTGAAATCGGCGCGTCATATGCCGGACGATTTCAACCCGGCGAATTATCACCTCCACAAATGCCATCTCAGAATTCATCACGGTTTCGTATTCATCAACTTGTCACCCGACGCAGCCCCGGACTTCGATGAAGACTTTGCGGTTTTCGAACCGTACCTCGCGTTTCACGGTTTCGCAGATGCGAAGATCGCACACAAAGCATCCTATCCGACGCAAGCAAACTGGAAGCTGATCGTCGAAAATTTCTTCGAGTGTTACCACTGCGCGCCCGCACACCCGGAGTACTGTTCCCGCCATCCGAGCGATGCGCTACTCGCGTTCGGCGCGGGACCAAGTTCCGGACCTGCCGATGCGGTCGACAAATTCAAACCAACACTCGACGCCTGGGAGAAAAACGCCAGCAAGCTCGGGCGTCCGATAGGGTCGGTCGACGACGATGAATATTCCTCACATCTGAAGCTTCTTCAGCAACGACCGCATCGCAACGACATCAAGAGCGAAACACAAGATGGCAAACCGGTCGCCTGCTTGATGGGGAAACGAAAAGACTTCGATCTCGGCCGTATGTACCTGTCGTTCAGTCCTTTCAATCACATTGTTGCCTGCAACGATTTCGCCGCATTGATCGTATTCACCCCGCGCAGCACAACCCTCACCGATGTGGACATTACCTGGTTGGTGGATGATCAAGCGGACGATGTCGATGTCGAACGGATGATCTGGATGTGGGATGTGACGACCAGGCAGGACAAGGAAATCACCGAAAACAATCAGCGCGGGATCAACTCGAGCAGATATCGACCGGGCCGCTTGTCAGACCAGGAACAACGCGTCGCGACCTTCAACAAATGGTATCTCAACCAACTGACGAGCTAGGGCTCACCCTCAGGTTTCGTAGGGGCGCAACTGGGACCGGGCAATGATGTGCCGCTGGATCTCAGACGTACCATCCCAGATTCGCTCGATCCGAGCTTCGCGCCACAACCGCTCGATAGGCAGATCTTCCATCAACCCCATTCCGCCAAAAATCTGCACCGAATTGTCAGCGGCGCGGCCCAACGCCTCTGATCCGAAGAGCTTGGCCATGGCAGCATCATTCGCCGTCATGGTTCCCTCATCCGCTTTCTGGCAGGCAGCCCTGACCAACAAGTCGGCAGCTCTGCGCTCAGTTGCCATGTCCGCAAGTTTGAACGAGGTACCCTGAAATTTGCCGATGGCCTGGCCGAACTGCACTCGGGTTGCCGCCCACTGCGAGGAGAGATCGAGCAGGCGTTCCATTTTCCCGCAACCGGATCGCGGCTGCTCGTTCAAGACGGCATTTACGATGCGCTGCTTGAACAGGTTGCCGCCCGTACCGATATGGTGGGTCCGGAAGAGCGCCTTGCCCACGTTGAAAAGCTGCAACCGGAAATCTGCAGTCTCGACTGCGGTACGATGAATTTTGGCGAACGGGAAATCTACATCAACACACCCGACTTTCTTCGAAAAATGGCAGCTCAAGTAAGCTTGGGGCGTAAAACCAGAACTGGAGGTATTCGACCTCGGTCAGATCCAGGTTGCGAACGCAATGATCGACAAAGGCCTGGTCGACGACCCGCCGTTATTTCAGATCTGTCTAGGTATCCCCTGGGGAGCGCCTGCAGATACACAAAGTATGTTGGCTATGCGTAACGCGCTGCCGGTAAACGCCAATTGGGCGGGTTTTGGCATCTCTCGAACGCAGATGCCAATGGTGGCACAAGCTGTACTGCTGAGTGGAAACGTGCGCGTCGGGCTCGAGGACAATCTGTACCTGGGCAGGGGTCAGCTTGCATCGAATGCCGATCTGGTAGCCCGTGCGGTCGAGGTGATAGAAAGTATCGGTTCTCGTGTAGCCACACCGGATGAGGCACGCCAACAACTCGGGCTGAAAGCTCGTTAGCCCCTGCTAAAGACCAGTGACGAGTTTCGGCTTCACTTCACCAAGAGGGCCGTGCTGTCGCGACAGCCCTGTTCGAAATTCAGGTCGTATCGAGATTATCCAGCCGCAACCATAACCGGCACTATGATCACAGCACCGATAACCAGAACGAAGAAGGCTACGAATAAACCAATCAATATCTTGGCGGGAGTGTCCAGCGTTTTATGGTCGGAGTATCCCTCTGGAAATGCCAATGCTCGAATGCTCACATAGAAGTTGAGCAACGGAACAAACATACCCAACACCCACCAGCCACTCCACCCGGTGTTCTTGAGCCGCATCACTGCCAGCCACACCCCGGCGGCGACAGACACCGCCATTAACAACGGGAATCCAGACTCACCTACCAGGAATAGGCCAACGTAAAGAAGAACTTGAACGCCTACCGAGTATCCGAAATACGGTAGACGCCGTATGCCTTCATAATTTCCGGCGACCGTTTCCATAGCCAATTCGGCGTCTGGCGTGTCATATACGTTTGTTTCAGACATAACAATTCCATCCTTACAGTTGGTAGAGTCATGGTACGCTCGGCGAACGAACGAACAAGGAAACTTCAGTGTAAATCAGAACAAGGACCCGCTTCTGCGTCTACTAGATCACAAAAATCAGCGTTATGCAGCCTCAGCAGAACAACTCCTCGCCATCCACATCGATAACGGATTCTCCGGTTTGAATATAATCCAGGATCAGGTGCACCCTCGCCTCTTCAGAACGGTTGGTTACGGAATGTTTGTGGCGGTTGTTTATTTCCCAGATCTCACCTGCGCTCATATGCTGGCTGGATCCACCTACGCCGAATATCACTTCGTCGTTGGTGATTAGGGGGACATGAATTCGATGGCAACTGGCGAGCGATTCATAGGTATCGTAGTGGCCTGGTATAGCCGAATCCGGCAACAATCTAACCAGTAACACACAAATAAAGTAGCCTGGGCCATGTTTGGCAACCAGTCGCCGCATCTTCAGCGAGCCACGAAGGTAGCGATTGATCTGCCCCATTATCGCCACTACTTCTGGCTCGAACTCATCGTATGCTGGATGTCGGGTTGGATTCCTATGGCGATAATCATCATCCATGAGGAGGTTCAAGGTCTGGGTGTCTTCATGGACTTCATAGACCTCTGTTCGGAACGATTCAGCTTCCCAGACTCGATCAGAAATTTCCGCTACCTTTGCTGCGAAGGTGCTGACATTACACTGGCCCAATTTCCTGAAATTGCCGTCAAAATTCATGCCTGCCTCAAGTCAGTCGTCACATCTTCCTTCGAATGAAGGTTCCTGCCTGCCCTCATCCGAGTGCCAGCCGAAGTGGCTTTAAATGGTGCCGGTAATTTTTCCAGCGTTCGATAGCGTGCTGGTATACGGGTTCCCGAACCTGGATTGCGCTTGGCGTGTTGACCAATCGCTCCGTCTCTTGAAAAGACAGGCAACTCGGATGGAACTTCAGCTCACAATATTCGAGCAGCATTTTGACCTGTTGGTTGGTGTTGCTGACCAGTTCCTCGTAACCAATCCGGTAGACGTGCCCCGGCAACAGACGGTCTCAACGGAATGATGTCCTTAGTAAGACCTTCTGTTCCGGTTTCTGGGTCTCAGGCGACATGGGTTACTCCCGACCTTTTTGTTTCGACATTTACTCTGGAGCCAGTTTTTTTCACCAAAGTGTGATCTAGATCACACACACAACGCGATATGACACATACATTAGACGCCGAACAGTGGGAGACCAACAGATGCGAACAGTAAACGCGCGATGCGCCCAGCATACCGTAGGCCGGCTTTTCTCCAAAGCTGGCTGCCTTCATCTGGTCCTTGAGGTCAACTCTGCGACAGGAATAGCCCATGTGAGTTGTCGTATTAGCGATGCGACAGAAGTTATTGTCATGCCGATATCTGAAGTCATTGACCGTCTGGGGTCCAGCAATACGCTGAAACTGGATAGGCTGAGTTCTGAGGAAACGGAGGAACGGGCTGTCGAGAAAAACAACCACTGGTTCTTCAAGGCCCGGGAAGGCGAATACGGTCCCTTTGAGTCTGAGAAGACAGCAAAGCGTGCATTAAAGCGTCACATTCTATCTGCGCAAGAGGAAGGGCGCACAGCGAGACCGACACAAGCGTAACTAACCACGAGTGGTGCCTTTGGGACCCTTGACTGCCCCAGCTGGCAACAAAAATGGAACAACGCCCCACCATTTCTTCACTCATCTGAAAAGCTGCAGCCAA
Organism: Pseudomonadota bacterium; assembly: GCA_022571865.1. Taxonomy (GTDB): domain Bacteria; phylum Pseudomonadota; class Gammaproteobacteria; order Pseudomonadales; family Azotimanducaceae; genus SMWK01. Next base: position 631 of record JACZXA010000236.1, on the reverse strand, counting down.
CGCTGAAGTAGTCATCCAATTAGGCGGTGGAATCATGGGGTGAGCGCCCGCTACCTGCATGGAGATGAATTAGAGGTAGCCGGAGCCCGCACCTCGAATATGGAAGATGCGAACGTCGTCATCAACACGTTCGCGTTAGGGGTTCACCCATACGTACAGAAACTACTACGTGACCACCCTACCCGATTCAAGGTGAGTACATTCTGGTCAACCAATACGGCGAGCCATACACAACGTACAATCCCTTTCCGGTGTTGTTCAACGAGGCACGCAAGCGACTTGGAATCGCCTACCGATCTCCCGACAACGTGAGGCATACAACCGCGATAATGTTCCTTGGAGCTACCCACGATCCGGTATGGGTGGCACAGCAATTAGGCAACTCGGTAGAGATGATATTCCGAAATTACAGCGGAATTTTCTACGAGGACCGGGACGAAGAAATGAGAAAACGAGTAGAGGAATATCTATAAATCTGGCCCGCGCCTCTTGAAACACTGATTTTTACTGGCGGTGGACACAGTCTGGAGCGAACCCCTCTCAAAGGATTTCCCTGTTTAACAGGGAAAGAACAGGAAATTTTCGCCAATTTGGTCGCAAACTCGCAATCTCGACGATTATTTCCTCACGT
>JACZXA010000235.1 GCA_022571865.1 Pseudomonadota bacterium | reverse complement strand
ATCTCATCGATTGGTTGCTCGCCGACAGGCTGACCGAAAACCGGGGTACGCCAGAGAATTGTCGCACCAACCCGCGGCAGCAAGGCTTCCAAAACCGACATGTACTTATGATAGTTGTCCCCATCCGGATAACCGGCGTCTGTAGAGTAACGATTCAGGTTGAGCATCAAGACGGGTTTATCATGCCCGCCTTGTGCAATTGCCCTGATTGTTTCGAACTCGCTTTCGTTGGGTAAGACTATGTTTTCGCTCACCACTCCTTAGCTCGACCTGGACACAGGTGCCGGTGGCAAGGGGCGTCCACCAGGCCCCGCACTGTAATCGAGCCATGGCACGGCGGGCTGCACACCCACCCCTGGCACAGACCAATTACATACGCCGTCTGGGAAAACCGCTTCCAACCGCGACCACTGACCCTCGTCAAACTCGACACCAAATTCCGCTGGGACCAACGGCTTCAGGGCACACTTCAACACACTCTCGGCAAGCGGCCCTCCGGCAACCTGTCGGGGTGAACCGTAATATGCGAGTATCGGGTCGGCGTCACAGGCCGCCTGGTCGGTAATCTTCTCGGAATAATTGTCACCGATGTAACAGAAGTCGTGAGCCGACGCCGGTTTGTTCCTGATTACTTTCTCTTCAAGGGTGGCATCCGTTGTATCAGCCTTGATTGCACGCACCCACTCGTCCATCGTCATCAACGATTCAACCAGCAGGTTGGATTCCGCCGGTGGCCAGAGGGTCGGTCCGAACCGCCAGACCACCTGGTTTTCATGACCGCCCAGTTTGCGATCCAGCCGGTCACGAACGGCGAACGCTCGCCAGTTCATGTGAATGCCTGAGTTGTCATTCCCGCGTAGATCGATAATCGGTACTTTCGCCCATTGGCGAGCATCCGTGACGACGCCCATCCTGTAGGCGATGCCGACCGACTCTGCACTCGCCTTCATCCGGGTGGCGACCAGACCCAGATCGGTATCATTGCCGCCGATATTTTCGTTCAACGCAACGAACTCCTCGGTCGTGATAGATCCCGCCTGCAACGATTTCAAACCGTAGAGAATGCCGTCGTTGTCAGCAATTCTGCGACCGTAGTTCTCACCGGGCTCATTGCCCCAAAGGGCGATTTCATGGTCCGTCTGGGAACAGCGAATGCCTTCTGGATTCGATGTAGCGTCGAACACCCAGTTCTTGGGCAGATAACAATTGTTCATCTCTCGACCGCGTCGGGTAAAGTTACCCGGAATGTTGGCGTGACCGAAGGAACGCGACCAGGCAACGCAGGCTTTGGCATCCAGATGCCCTGCGATGGCAGCCTTCTTGTCGTCGATGGCCGAATCGCTCAAGCCCTGAGTCAAGTGAGCAAACCCATCGGTTCCAAAATAGTTATCCAGCAGCACGCAGTCGGTAACCTCCATACCGGTGGTTACGGAATCCGGGTAGGTGCAGGCCGGTTGTATGCCATCGAGCACGCCGGGATAGGTTCCGGCAATCACGAGTTGCATGATGGAACCCCCCGAACACCCCGAGCCGATGGTATGGCTGATCTCGCCGTAGTTCTCGGTGATGTGTTCCTTCAACATCATCAGCGTTTCCGCCGCGACCACCTTGTTGGAGTTCAGCGCCTGATCGGTAAGTGAACTAACGGACACCATGAAACCCCGGGAGAGGGCTTCATCATTGGACCATTGACTGTTGGGCGCGTACTGCCGCCTGGGCGTACCCGTGCTACCGCCGAAAAGATGGACGAGCGCACCATTCCAGGTGCTGCTTTGTTGAAACGGTCCCCAGGTACTACCCGGATCATCCAACACCGCAATGTCGTAGATACCCCGATTTATGGTGCCTCGCTCCACCCGAACGATGTAGGGGATGGACTCACCTTGCTGATTGCTTGCCACAGCCAGGTCATTGGGCCGTTCAGCCAGTAGATCATACGGCTTGAAACACGGAGTGAATTGACGCGGGTTTTGAGGATTCCGGCCGCACTGTTCGGTGGTCCGGTAGTAGTGCTTGACCTCCGAGGTGATATTGCACTGCTCGTCCGTGGCGTTACCAGACAATCCGCTGGCCGACGTGAAAGGCGTGTCAGCATCACCCGTGTGGGCAACGGGCGTCGTGCAGATCCAGGGCTGGATTTGCGGTCCGGAAAATACCGGACCACCCCTTGGGTGATTCGTTAGCGTCAAAGCTGCCGACAAGTTCCCCGCCCGAGCGGTGATGAGATTTTCACCAACCTGCAGTCCTTCAACCAGCCCTAGAATACGACCATCGAGAGACTCGCCGAATAGAGACGTGATATCTTCGCCGTTGAGTTCAACGGTTAATTTTTCCAGTGACCCCACACCTTGAATTTCCAACAGTGCATCACCCCCGCTGACCAGATCGGCACGATTGGACAGGGAAACAATTGCGATGGGTGTCGCATTCGACGACGGTGCTTGATTGTCTGAACACGCCGTCAGAGTCAAGAGCAGGCAGAACGCGAACCCCTGCAAACACATTCGTTGATTGAAGATCTGCATGGACAACCCCCTTTGGCACCAACGCGCAAGCATAACCTACCTATCGGCTCGATGGGGAAGGCGCGGTTCAGCGCGCGATGGAGACAGAGCAATCGAGGTATACGAAGGTCGCGGATTCGGCGAAATTCGAACGTGTTGGTTTCTATCCCGCGGCCGAGACACCAGGAGCTTTTGTCATATTCCTGCGTGTCGCTCATGAGATTCCTGGTATCCATCGAGCAATTCGCGCGATGTTTCAACTACTGTCAATCATCCCGCTCATGCATCAAAAAATGTTTGTTCGATGCGTGATCGGGTGAGCCAGAATTTTCTGAACGCTGCAAATCCCGCAAACAGTCCAGAAAACAAACTTCGGTGCATTAAGAGTCGGATTTGTTGAATACTGAATCGAAATCGTGGTTCATCCCTCCTATGTAACAATTGGGTTATAGTGCACTGTCACACTCCCACGGATGATAAGCACATCCGAACATGATGGATATTTAGCTTGTCCACCAACGACCCCAACCCTCCATTTTCTTCCTATCGTGGTGACGGACCATACGCGTTCATCTGTTATGCGCACCGGGATGCCGATGAAGTCTATGCTGATCTCGATTGGCTGAGACGTGAAGGTATCAACGTCTGGTTTGATGAAGGGATCAGTCCGGGGCGGCAGTGGGGCAATGAGTTGGCCGATGCGATTGACGGCTGCCAGGTGTTCATCATCTTCATATCCCCTTCCACCATCGAATCCCCACACTGTCAGAAAGAAATTACCTACGCTATTCAGCAACGTAAGAGGCTGTTAGCGATATACCTGGAAGATACCCACCTGACTTCAGGGCTCGCCCTGGCTGTGGGAGACATCCAGGCGATCTTGAAATTTCGCCAGCGTAAGAAGGACTTCAGGCAAAAAGTCCTCTACGCGTTACTTGAAGCGACCGATCAGCCCGATGAACTGGCGGATCAACTGGCGGCTGGCGACGGAAAATTTCGGAACCTTCTCAGCCCACACCAGATGCGTCGCGGGATCAATCGCGCGGCCTGGGTTATCGTTGTGCTTGGCGTACTCTCCGCAGGTCTGTACCTGGTGGAAAGCGGGCCGGAACGCTTGCAGACAATCGCCGTGTTGCAGTTCGACAATTTTACCGGCGAACAATCAAACGACTACATATCTGCCGGTATCGCGGAAGAAGTGATCAATCTGCTGGATAAAGGTACACTCGTTGAACGTCGTCGGCCGGACAGTCTCTTTCTACTTCGCCGGTAAGGACGTGGAGTTCACGACCATCGCGAAACGGCTTCGAGCCGACGTATTGCTGGAAGGGAGCCTGCGTCTGAATGCTGGCCGTGTTCGTGTCGCGGCACAACTGATCAACGGGCGCACGGGCCTTCACGAATGGTCTGCGATGTTCGAGCACGATATGGGTGATCTCATCACCATGCAACATGAGATCGCCGTCCAGGTAGCAATGGCCCTCGAGGCGACGTTAACCGACAAGGAAGTCGAAGTGGTTACTGAGCCACCCACACTGGATAATGAAGCGTACGCGCTCTATCTCGAAGGGCGTAACTATCTGCGCGTTGGTACGACTACAGCCGAACTAGAGACCGCTCGAAATCTGTTTACCAAGGCGATCGACCGAGATGCAGATTTTATCCGAGCACAAAGCGGCCTCTGCGATACTGAGCTTGCCTACTATCAACAAACTCGCAGTTCAACCGATTATACTCGTGCATCTGCGGTATGTGCGCGGCTGGTTTCAGGCAGCGCCAAAGAACCAGAGGCGATGGTCGCTCTGGGCACGCTCAATCGGCTGGTTGGTAACTACGCAGAAGCGTTGAAATTATTCGATGGGGCGATCGCCCTAGTACCGCTGCTGGAACCAGCACACTACGGCCGAGGACGAGCGTTGCAGGGATTGGGTCGTATCGCAGAAGCAGAGACGGCGTTGGAGAAAACCATCGACCTCCAACCTGGATTCTGGCAGACGTACTCCGGCTACGGGGTATTTCTCGCCATGACCGGTCGACTGCCTGAGGCCATAAAACAGTTTCGACAAGTCGTCGACCTCACTCCCGAGAATTCGCAAGGGTACGGTAACCTGGGCACCGCGCTATTCGCCGCCGGCGCGTGGGAAGATGCAGCCGAGGCATGGCGAGCGTCTCTGGAACGGGAGCCAACCGGCGTTGGTTACGTCAATCTCGGTACCGCCCATTATTTCCAGGGTAACTATGCGCAAGCGGTGGCAGTGTTCGAACAAGGCGTGCTTGAGTTTCCGGATCTGTATCGACTATGGGGTAAGCTCGGTGCAGCGCATGCTGCTGTCGGAGATTTCGACGCGTCCATGTTGGCCTTTCAATAAGCTGTCCAACGGGTCGAACCGCTTCTGAAAATCAATGCTGAAGATCGGCTTGCCTTAGGATATTTATGTGTCTACCGGGTGCGTCTGGGGGTGCCGGAAACTGGGCTGCCCCTCTGCGAGCGGAGCGTCCAGTTGACGCCGGAAGATCCGGAAATGCAGTATCTCTACGCAACAGCATTACGGCTGGCTGGCGATCCGGAAGCCTCGCTGGCTCCGCTGGAAAAAGCCCAAGCGTTAGGTTTCAGCAAGATGATCGTAGCCAGCGACCCGGTATTTATCGCTAATTGACGACATCCTTGACTTCAACGCCACGTAAGCAGATGCCCTGGTGTGCGCCGTTAGAGTCGTCGCGTTGAAAATACATACCACCGCCATCGCGCTATACCGCCACCGTCTTCACCCTTTTGAAAATACATACCACCACCGTCCGCCTCCACCATGCTGCAGTACGTTCCGCAATGCGTACAGACTCTGCGGCAAAAAGTTCGGCTTGTGTCTAGGGTTATCAGAAGCCTGCTGATGGGACATGTCGTCTCGATGAAGCTGTTGGTAGCAGGCTTCGGATAAGCTTCAGGGGAGGGAACCGCGGTTGTTGCCGACAGCCGATTACTGGCCCTAATCCGGACGAAATAGCAATCATTACCGACGTAGAACCGGGGGCTTGGGGTCAAGGGTCTGGAAACACACTCCAACCCCGTGCAAGGAAATCTTCGTCTGCTATGCGTACGCCGCGCTCGTTTATCCGAAATTACTGCTTCGTTCTTAAGCAACGTCCTAGACACGAACGGAAGTGTCTCCAACCTTGAATACTCGACGCGGACCCGACACACTGGCGCGATGACACTGCAAGTGATCGGCGCGGGTTTCGGTCGCACCGGTACCACCTCTCTCAAGGCAGCCCTCGAGCAGCTCGGCTTTTCGAAGTGTCACCATATGGATGAGGTCATGAAGTCGGGTGCGCAAATTCGTTTCTGGCTGGCCCTGTCCAACGGCGACGAGGTGGTCTGGGACGACGTCTTCGAGGGCTTCCAGGCGAGTTGTGACTGGCCTTCCAGCCAGTACTGGGAACAACTACATCACCACTATCCGGATGCGAAGATCATTCTCACCGTTCGCGACGAGTCGCGCTGGTACGAAAGTGTCCTGAAGACCATCTATCCGGCCACGTTCCTGCTGCCAATGTGGCTCGAATGGCTGGTGCCTCCGTTGGCGCGCCTCAACAGGATGATCGTGGCAATCGTGTGGGATGGCGTCTTCGGTGGCCGTTTCGAGGATCGCGAGCACGCGCTGCGCATTTATCGAGATCATATCGCGCGCGTGAAGGCGACCGCTCCGTCCGATCAGCTACTGGTATTCGAGGCAAAGGACGGCTGGGCGCCTCTGTGCAACTTCCTGAATGTCCCGGTGCCTGAGAACGACTACCCGCACCTCAACGACGCAGTCCAGATTCGAAGCATGGTTGTCGCAGTCCGCACTTTCGGATGGTTGTCGCTTGCCGGGCTGGTCGGTGGGCTCGGGACCCTGCTGGTCCGCTGGTTGAGTTGAATGCCACCCGAAGGGTACCCCGCCTGCCCCACGCTTCCATCAAACAGGAATAGTGTAGTATCCAGCGCGAAAGCTCAATGACCGCACAGTTCCAGACCTTCAAACACACCTTCACCATCGTAGACACCGATACCTCGGGGCGAATCGCGTTCGATATGGCCCAGAGCGACATCAATGTGCAGTTCGATAACGCCGGCCTATACGAAGGCAGTGTCTGCGGCTCACCACAAGGCACGCGCACCGAAACCCCGTATCTGCGACCGAGTTCGACTCACGATGGTCAGATTTTGCTATATTCGCACTTGTTCACATTCAGCGGATTCT
>JACZXA010000047.1 GCA_022571865.1 Pseudomonadota bacterium | reverse complement strand
CCCTTGTCAGCCAATCCTCCCGATTCCAGTCTGTTTACTCTGACCCTTTACTCTGACCCCATATCTTACTGAGTGTGACCCCATATCTTACTGAGTGTGGACGGCAAGCGGGTCGTGCGACTGGGGAAGCCCCATGCTCGCGTTGAGGATCATGTCGATGTGTACGGGTGTGCGCATGAACAGGTGCCCACCGAGAGCTTCCGAAATCGCACAGAGTACGGCGGCACCCGCACAACCCAGCAACGGCTCGCCAACCCCCTTTGCGCCAACCGGATTCTGTGGATCAGGCAGATCCACCGCGTCGCTGTTCATCACCGAAGGTACATCCAGGTAGGTTGGAATTTTGGATTGGTGAAAGCCTACGTTTGCCGGTAATCCGTTACGCGGGTCGTACACCATGTGCTCGAACAGCGCCATTCCAATTCCCATCACCGCGCCGCCTTTTATCTGGGTGGCGAGACTCTGCGGGTGGAGTACCGTGCCGCAATCTGTGACCCCCAGATAATCGAGCAGCAATACCTTGCCTGTCTCCAGATCAAGCTCCAGTTCGACAAACCCAACGGCAAACGTCGCCACCATACCTTCTCGATGAAGTTCATCCCGGGCAACACCGATTAAACCGGTACCGGCGAGACTGCGTACGGCGTTCTGCGTGAGCGGATTCACTTCTTCCGGAAACGACTCACCACTGAAGTCACCCCCGATTTCAACGGCGCGTTTGGCGGCTTGTGCATACGACATGCCCACCGACGGGTCGGTCATGCGAAACACGCGTACGCCATCTACATCGTAGTCGCCAACTGTCCCGCCGAGATCTCGCGCCGCAATCTGCTTGAGTTTGTTAAGCGCGTCCGTCGCGGCAACGTAGTTGGTGCGGGTCATGGTGAACGATGTGTTGCTGCCAAATTGGCCGATGTTGAATGGCAGCCCTTTGCGGCTGTCGCCCCGCTCGATCACGCAGCGTTCCCAGTCGCACTTCAATACTTCAGCCGCTACCCGCGACGTCGATGCATAAGAGTAGGTGCCGAGATTCCCGACGCCGCTGTGGATATGCAGCACGCCGTCGGGCGTGATGCGCACCAGCCCATCGAAGCCGTTGAACCCGGCGGGATGAAATGCCTGGCCAACAGCCACCGTGCGCACCTTGGAACCGTTGCGTTGGCCGCTTTGGCGCACCCTTTTTGCCCAGCCGAACCGTTGCGCACCTTTTTCCAGCGCTTCGCGTTGATAAGCACTCGTAACCCGCTCTCGATTCTCACCGACTTTTGCGTTCACGTCAGCCGCATTGATCAACCGGATAGCCAGCTTGTCGATACCGAGTTCCCGCGCCGCTTTGTCCATGAGCGGCTCGATGGTTACCGCCATCTGATTTTGTCCGGGGCCGCGCTGTGCGGCGCGAGGGGACGTGTTGGTGTTCGGGGAAACCCCGCGCAGGCGCATGGCTTCGGGCTGATACACGAGCGAAAGCGCCATGCCGGCGCCTTCGATGTCGGGGAACCCCGAGTGTGGTCCGCTGTCTTTGACGAGATATATATCCACGGCAAGCAAGCGGCCGTTGTCCGCAAAACCCATCTTGACCCGCCCCTGAAAACCCGAGCGGGCGCGGCCAAGGTAATACTCTTCTTCCCGGGAGATCCTAAGCATCACGGGACGGCCGATTTTTTTCGACAGATGCGCCGGAATCGACATCACGGGATAAGCGCTGCCTTTCGAGCCGAAGCCACCACCGCAGAATTCGGCCACGTACACGAGATTTTCGGGCGCGATGCCGATGAGTCGGGCTAGCCCATAGATGATCCAACTCTGGCTCTGAGTCGAGCCGTAAACGTAACACTTGCCGTTTTCCCAATACGCGAGTGCCGAGCGGGGCTCCATGCTGTGATGCGAATTACTGCCGACGACAAAACTTTCCTCAATCACGAGCTTGGAGTCCGCAAAACCCGCTTCAAGGTCTCCATAAAGCCACTCGCGCGTGGGTTCACCCATGGGTAATTCTCCCGGCTTCGTCGCCGCAAAGTCGGCCTCCGTCCAGCGATGCTCTATCACCTCCGCGTTGAACCCGCCCGTGATGGCGTTGCCATCCGAACGGGCAGACGCTCCGGTGGGGTGTAAGGCCATCAGCGGGTCGACCGTAAACGCCAACGGCTCGATAACGAGTTGGATCTTCTCGAGGGCGTCGGTCGCAAGTAATTCTGAAGTAGCGGCAATCGCGGCAATCGGAGCACCCACGTGCAACGGTTCGTTGGTGAGGATGGGTTCGGTTGCGCCGGTTACCTCGGCCAGATCATCCGCAGTCAATACGCCAAGTACGCCGTTCATGGCGAGTGCTGCGGAGGCGTCAAATTTGACCACGCGCCCGTGTGGCACGGGGCTCAACAACAGCTTGGCGTGAACCATGCCATCCACGTAAAAATCATCCGCGTACTTCGCCTTGCCCGTCACTTTGGCGATCACGTCCGGCGGAGTGAAATTCTTCCCCAGCAGCTTGTAAGCCATGGCGTCCTTCCTCCCGCGGGAGAGTATTGAGAAATCGTCACGGCGAGGCAAGACTGACTTCGCCACAAACTTTCACAGGCTTACAGGCTGTAGGACATTTCTTACGTCGGGGTGCTCCGTCGAGAGTGTGTGGCGGGTTCGTCTCACGTCGGGGTGCTCCGTCAAGAGTGTGTGGCGGGTTCGTCTTGGCGGGTTCGTCTCGAGGCGGTGCGAGAAGAATTCCTCGAGGGGTGAGCCTCGCCAATCAGAGAGCAAACATCGCCAAGCGCGCCACTATCGCCTAGCGCTCAACCACTTGTTCTGGTTGCACGGGCACCACTCGTACTATTTTGCCGCCGTTAGCGTGCTCCAGAAGCAGATAGATGTGACCGCCGGGACCCAGTTCAACATCGCGAATGCGCGCGAGGTCGTTGATGAGCAGTTCTTTTTTGACGAACGTATTGTCTTTGATCTCAATACGAAACAAGTCAGCCGCCTTGAGCGAACCGACAATGATATTGTCCTGCCAGGCGGGAAACGCCGCACCTTCATAGAAGACAAAACTCGATACGGCGGGCGAAGGCGTCAGATCCACGACAGGCTGCTCGATGTCTTTCAGTTCCAGTTCCAAATCCGCACGACCGTGGTTGACCTCGGTGCCTTGATAATTCTGTCCTTTCGAGAATGCTGGCCAGCCGTAGTTTTTCCCGGGCCTGAGCAGATTTATCTCATCACCGCCGCGGGGGCCGTGTTCACTACCCCAGAGTTCGCGGGTTTCAAGATTGAATTCCAACCCTTGCGGGCTGCGATGGCCGTAGGTCCAGATCGAACTCAAAGCACCTGGACGGTCGACGAACGGATTATCCGAAGGGATGCGCCCGTCATCGTGCACGCGGTGCGTCTTACCGTCGGGAAAGCTCAAGTCCTGAACGCTATCGCGGCCACGGGTACCCACGCTGATAAAAACATAGCCATCAGGGTCGAAAGCGATACGCCCTCCGGCGGCCAAGTCGGTACCAGGGGTATAAAACTCGACCGGCGCCCGATAGATCGTCTCCTCGTCCACCCACTTGCCGTCTCGAATGCGACCACGCACCAGCGCGTTCATTGAAACGGGTCGTTTGGTTTCGCGACTGATCGCATTGCAATCCGAACAACGGTCTGTGTAATGGAGGTAGATCCAGCCGTTTTCCGCATAGTTTGGATGCGGCTTGACATCCAACATACGACCCTGACCCCAGTCGAGGCCGCCAGGTCGTGGAACGTCGTCGTAAACCGTCGGCGTTCCCTCGATCAATTCGGACTTTTCACCGTTTGCGGAAATGATGCGCAACCCACGCATCTTCTCGGTCAGGAGAATCCGGCCGTCGGCCAGCGGCGCGATCGAATAAGGGATGGGGTCGAGACCTTCGGCAACGAGTTCAACTTTGAGATCGTAAAGCTCCGTTTTGATCGTCTCGTCAGGAATCGTAAGCTCGAACGTCAAGCGCATGTCATCCATCAACATGCCTTCACGGCTTTCGATGACCCAGAGTGCGAGACCTATGATTTCTTGCTCCGTAAGGGTCTGCGACCAGGCGGGCATGCCTTTGTCGGCAAATCCGTCGGTAATGCTTTTCGTGACCTCGGCGATCGCATCGCCATGCGTCAGGTCCGATCCGATGAGCGGGGTGCCCTGGGCGGCGCCTTCCAATCGCTCTCCGTGACAGACCGCGCAGTTCTCCTGAAACAGATTAGCCACCCCGCGGATGCCACCCCGTGCCTGTTCGCGCGGTTGGCGGGCTTCCTGACCGATTGCACTCGACGCCAACAACAAGGCCAAGCAGCTGAAGGTAAGTTTGGGGGATATCATTATTGTTCCTTGTCGCGATTTCCCGACGGTCAGGCGGGTGAGTTCTCCTGGAAGAACCATGATAACACTGGGTGTTAGACGCTATCGATTCACATAATCACTAGCGAAAATCGTCGTGAACGAGGGTGTGAAATGAGGGTACGATGTCAAGCTTGGCGGTAGCTTTCATGGCGTGCTGAGCCGATCGATCAGTACCCGTGTGACGAATTCATCGCTGCCTCTACTGTTTGCAAGCAACTTTCGAACGCGTGCAACGGTTGCGTCGACGCGACCCGTATGCCCGGCGGCTGCCAGGGTGAAGCTGTAGGCGTCCAGTACCTCCGCGCCGGTAACCTCGTAACCTCTACCGGCTATGAACCAACGTAGTGAAGCGACACCCGCCTCGACGGCGAAGGCCGGGTTGCTCTGAGAAAAATCACGCGCAGCGCGCGACAATGTCTGCGGCGCACAGGGCGAACGGTTTGCCAGTTCAATCGCCATGTCGAATAGTTCGGCGTGCTTCGCGGCAGCAAACCACTTGCCTTCCTCGCCCGGCGATATAGCCACCAGGTCTTTGAGAATCCCCTCTGCAGATTTGTTGGGATATTTTCGCGCAACTGCCCGATACCAGGCGAGATACGTACCGCGGCGATTCGCCCTGAGGCCATAGCGGGCGTACGCCTCGTCGTTGAGTCCGGCGGACCGCAGAATACCTTCACAAAGCTGGTCGATGTCGATGTCGCTGGCCCACTGGCCGCGGCAGCCTTCGGCATAGCGGATGGCCTTGGCCTTCTTGCCCTGGGCAACCAACGCCTGCACGGCCCAGCGTTGATGAGGCCAGAAATTCTCGTCCCTCAACAGCTCGAGGAGTTCGTCGTAGCGTTTTGCCGCTAACAGCGCGCTCAGGCACGCTGGCGTACCATGGAAGTAAACATGCCGGGCGGAATCGTGGCTGAGCGCGCTGCGGGTAGTATCAAGCAGCCGGTCTGCCCATGCCGAGGCAAGATCCGGCAGAACACACAGCTCGCCCCAGTGATCGGCTAACTGCTCGATGTACGGGATCGCGTCCGCTGCGTGGGCTGCAAAGAGGCGTTCCAGCCAGGCCTCGCGCAAGGACCGCGCAGCCGGTGCCGAAGCGATGATGCCAACCAGCGTGACGATCGCGTGGTTGACCGCGCTGCCGATGGCGCCGGAAGAACTGTCCACCTGTTCCAGTGCGGGCGAGAGCTTCTCCAGAAACAGGACGGCGCCTTCGGACGCAAGCACCCCATCGCTGCGAGCCACCTGCTTGATTTCGGAGATCGCTTCCTTCACGCGCTTGATCGCTTGTTGTGAGCGCCAACCGAACGCGTGGCGCCGAAAACGGGCTCTGAATGCCCACTTGTGTTTTGGCGGCTTCACCATCATCGAAGTTTAAATCACCGTCGACACCGTGTAAGTATTATGTTGTACGCACGCCGTGCGGCGGAAGGTTGGAACATCTGACGCAACATGGTGGTCATTCCGATAGAGAGAAAACACGCATGATCCGAGGTGAACAACGCAGAACGAAGTTGCTGGGATTGGGTGTGGAGAAACTGGCGGATACGCTGCTGTAGCTCGCCGATACCATCGAAGAGGTCGACGATGTCGTGGTGAGGATGGTGTCGTCGGTGGGTGAACTCGTCGAACGATTTCGGGCAAAGCTTTTGACGGTCACCGGATTCACCAACTTTATCTCATTGCGCGACACGACCTGGTACGCGACGAAACTCGAGTCGCTGCTCGAAGACATAGTCACCGACGTCGATCCTGCCACGGGTGTGAACCTCCTGGTAAGATTTTTTCGAGGTAGACCTTCCGACCAAGTTAAGCGGCGGCGCCGGGCCCACTCCCTTGTCAGCCGACCTGCCCGATTCCAGTGCGTTTGCTCTGACCCTTTACTCTGACCCCTTAACTTGATCCACTGGTACCAAGAAGAAGGATCAATCCATGCCCATACCCGTCCCAGCTCTTAAGGAGGCCGATCTCCCCGGACCGCAAAAGTCACTCTTCAAGATGATCGGTCCCGGCCTCGTGATGGCGGGTCTCGCTATTGGTTCCGGTGAACTGATCATGTGGCCGTGGATCACCTCGGTCGTCGGTGCCCAACTTCTGTGGGCCGCTGCAATCGGCATCTTCCTGCAGTTGTGGATCAATATAGAAGTAGGCCGCTGGGCCATCGTAACGGGCGAGAGCCCGTTTACCGGCATGATTCGCGTCATCAAGATAATCGTTTACCTGTGGGTCTTCCTGATCGTCGTCGGCAAATTTCTTCCGGGTTGGGCACGGGAAACGGGCATCGCCTTACGGGACCTGATCTTCGGGCCGGGACATTCGAGTCCGCCCTGGTTATGGACGGCGCTGGTTTTTGCAGCGATCGCCGCCATCCTCTTCGGCCCGAAGGTGGTCTACAAGGCCGTAGAGCGCAGCATCATGTTTCTCATCGTCGTCATTGTGGTAGGGCTCATCTATGTCGTGTGGGAGATCGGTTCCAAAGAACTCTTTCTCACCATGTGGGACGGTGTCATCAACGTGTTCGACTTCCCCGAATTTCCAGTGGCCGTCCTGGCCGACGACGGCTCCGTGCGCGATGAGCTTACCTTCGGTCGGTTCTTCGGCGCGGTGGTATTTGCGGGCGCAGGGGGGCTCGGCAATCTGTATTACGCCTATTACCTGCGCGAAAAGCGCATTGGCATGGGCGCGCGTATGCCTTCGCTCATGAGCGCGGTTCATGCGCACGAAACAAAAGAGATGGATACCGGATACGTGTATCCAGATACGCCTGAGAATCAAAAGAGATTTCGCCAATGGTACCGCTACATCGTGGCCGATCAGGTCATGTTTTTCTGGATACTGGGCAGTTTCACCATGTTCCTTTTCATTTTTGGCTCGTTGGCCGTACTGCATCCGATCGGGCTCGTGCCCGACCGGGGAAGCCTCGTCTGGGATCTGTCGACCATCCTCGAGGAGAGCATGGGCACCTCCGGTCGATACATCTTTCTCATCGTCGGCATGGCGGCTCTCTTCAGCACCCAGTTAGGCGGTGTCGACGGCGGCAGCCGCATCTTCTCCGACCTGCTGCGCACCAACTTCAAGTTCGGTAAATGGTTCAAGCTCGAGCAGTGGTACCTGATACTGGTCAGCACGACGATGATCATCGGCACGTTCAGCGTCTGGTTTTTTGAGAGATACGATATCGTCGGGCTCGACTTCCTGTTCATCTCGGCTCTCATGGGCGGCTTTGCCATGGCCGTCTACGTGCCGCTGTTGCTCTACATGAACCTGACGCGTCTGCCTGAGTCGGCGAGGCCTGGGTGGGTGAACATCTTTTTCATGGTGCTTGCGTCGGCTATGTACATCGGCTTCGCCGGCTACACTATTTATGATAAGGCCATGCAACTGTTTTTTGCTTGATCTTGAATTCTGCCGGGTCGAGAGATCGCAAAAAGCGGCGCTATTCGGCCGCCTATGATGCAAGCTGGTCCAGGACCTTCGGGTGGCTTTGCGCAATTTTGAGCAGTGTCTTTGCGGCTCCTCGCGGTGATCGCCTGCCTTGCTCCCAATCTTGAATCGCGTCGATGGAAACGTTCAGCAGCTTGGCAAACTCACGTTGAGTCAGATTGACCGATTTTCGTGCAGAAATCGCAAGGAGCTGTTCGTTGGTGTAAGTACGGCCCTTTTTTCCACCTTTCATTTGCTCGACAGCTTTGAGCAATTCAGCACCCTTGTCGCTCATCTTCGGTTTGCTACTCACGTTCAATTGCCTCTTTAATTAGTCTCAGTTCATACGCTGGAATCGTCGAGCGCTCAGTCTTGGCGTATAGCGTCAGCAACCAGACTTCCTCGTGGTGCAACTGGTTGTAATAGATGACGCGGACACCACCACGCTTACCAGAACCCGTTCGAGCCCAACGAATCTTGCGTACCCCGCCAGAACCCCTGACCACGGAACCTGCTGAAGGATTCTGCGAGATAAACACCGCAAACTCTTCACGTTCATCCTCGTTTAGAAGGCCTTCAGCTTTTCGGGAATAAGTCCGTGTTTCGATGACAGTGAGCATATCACGAAAATACGGCAATGCCGTACTTTTCGCGATGGAATCTCTCTGAAGGAACCGTAAGCCTGCAGCTATTTATTGTTCAGAAGACCGACTTCGCCACTCAACTTTCACAGGTGTAGAGAGCTGTAGGTTATTTCTTCACACCAGGAAGTCATCTGGACGGAGTTGGAAGAATGGATGGAAACTGAATCGCCGGGCCCGATAAAATCGAAAGATTCAAACGGCTTGCTGGCCGTGGTTAGATGCCACCGTTAACGTTTACCCTTTTATGGCCGAAACAGACGAGGTCGACGGGCATATGGGCAGGCTCCAGGACAAGGTTGCATTCATCACCGGCGCAGGTTCCGGTATCGGGCGGGCGTGCGCAATTCGTTTCGCCGCCGAAGGGGCGCGCGTCGTCATCGCCGAGATTGACAGCGAAAAGGGCGAACAGACCTGTCAGGACGTTGAAAATGCCACGCCGAACCACGCCCTGGCCGTGACCACGGACGTGACGGACGAGGCAAGCGTCGAGGCCGCTCTCGATGAGGGTGCCGAGCAGTTCGGCAAGATCGACCTGCTCATCAACTGCGCCGGAGGCTCACTGGCGAGTGATGCCTCGGTCACCGATGTCGACATGTCGGTCTGGTCGCATACCATCGATCTCGACTTGAAGGGTCCGTTTCTCTGCTGCCGCTTCGGCATTCCGCATCTCCAGCGGGCGGGCGGTGGCGCGATCGTGAACTTCACCTCGGTTGTTGCACTCAAGGGTGCGTTCCCCGGACACGTTTATACCGCCGCGAAAGGCGGCATCATCTCGCTCACCCAATCCATTGCCGGCCGCTACTGGCGGGACAACATCCGCGCCAACGCCATTGCGCCCGGCATCGTGTTGAGCGAGCGGGTGGGTGAGCGCCTCGGTGTCGATCCCACGGCACCGCGCGAGGAGCAGATCGCCGCCGCGATGGAGCAGAACAACCGCCTGGTGGACGCACGGCATCCGTTTGGTTATGGCATGCCGGAGGATATCGCCGACATCGCCCTGTTTCTTGCGAGCGATGAATCGCGCATGGTCAATGGCGCGGTGATACCGGCGGAAGGCGGCGCAAGCTCCTATTGAGGGTTCAGCAGTAACTGAGGGTTCAGCAGTAACCCCGTTTAACGAGATCCCGCGATAGCCTCGATCATGGCGTGTGCTCGGCGAAGAACCGCGCGATAGCCTCCAGCGGTTCGCCTGAACAGGCCTCCACGTCGAACAATTGCGCGTTCGGTGCATCCGTGCAGATTCTTTGCGCCACACCGGCCGGGTGGAACTGATCATTGCCGGGCACCACCAGTATTGGACGCTTGATGCGGGTGAGCGATACGTCGTTGATGGAAAAGCAGGTTTGCTGCCAGGGCCAGAGCCCGTCGCGAAAATCCACTATGAGCGCTATGTAGGTTTCGCGCCCCAATGAAAGCACGGTGTCTCGAAAGCCTGGTTCATCATGTAACCGTTGCGCCCACGGCCCACCTGCCGGATTGGCGATGAAGCTCGGATTGTCCATCGCTGCCGCCACAACGCCGCTCAATCCGTCGGCGCGGGCGACGCGAATGGTCTCTCTGAACAGGTTGTAGAACGTATCCATGGTATTGGACGAATCGAGTCCGACGGGATCGAGCAGCACCGCCGAGGTGATTCGAGCGGGCGCTTCATATAACAGGCGCAGCGCATGGGAGCAGCCGATACCAGCGCCGAACACGTGGGCGTTGGCAACGCCTGCCGCGTCCATTACCGCCAGTTGATCGCCAAGCACCTCGTCATGGGAGAAGGGTGTCAATGGCGCACGGCTTTGGCCCGCGTAACGTTGGTCCATGACGATCACCATGAAATCGTCGCCGAAAGCGTCCACAGGATGGATCGGTTCACACTGCCACCGCTCGATTCCGCTGACCGCGCCTCCGGAGGCCAGGGCGAGAATCGGGTGGCCGGAACCGGACACCTCGTAGTAAATCACGGCACCATCCGGGCGAGTCAGTTGAGTCATGTTGCTGCCCTTCCTTATAGATGGCCTGACGATTTGGCCTCAGCAAGCCATGCTAGACTCGAGCGCCGGGATCTCGCAACTGCGCAGGGGACAAGACATGAGCGCCGTCAACGAGTTGCTGACACTGCACAATCTCGATATCACCGACACCGATCTATATGTTCGCAGCGGTTACCCTTGGGCAGCCTGGGATCTGCTCCGCGACCAGGCACCCGTATTCTGGTACCAACGCCCGCATCATGAGCCGTTCTGGGCCATCACCAAACACGAAGACGTTGGCTACATCTCACGCAACCCGGGCCTGTTCTCCAATACCCAGATCCTGCGACTGTCGAACGTCGATACGGTTCGCATTGGCCAAAGGAGCCGCGTTCGCAATGCGAACCGTTACGGCGGATCACCGGAGGATCCACCGGATTTCATCTTCATGGACCCGCCGGAACATCGTCAGCATCGCGGCGCCGTCAGCAGGCATTTTACCCCGCGTGCGATGAAACGGTTAGAAGGTCACTTCGCGGAGCTCGCCGAGAATTACGTCAGTCGTTTTGCCAACAAGGTGGTTGATGAGATGGCGGCGAAGGGTGAGCTCGGCGTGGTGGACGTGGTTCACGAGTTGTCCTCCAAGTTGCCGGTTGCCGCCATTTGCGAGATGGCGGGGGTGCCGGAGAAAGACTGGGAGCAGATCTTTCGCTGGACGGAAACCCTGGTGGGCGCGGCGGACCCGGAGTTTCGCTTGGCCGGTGAAGATCAGGAGCAGACGTTGCGTCGTAACTCGGGTGAATGGCGCCGTTACAACGAAGGCCTGGTTGCCAAGCGATTGCAGGAAGGATTCGGCGAGGATCTGCTCAGCCGGTTGATGCAGGCCGAGATCGACGGAGAGAAATTCACCCCCCGTGAGATCTCCAGTTACTTCACCTTGCTGGTCGCCGCCGGTAACGAGACCACGCGCAACTCGATCACCGGTGGCATCAAGGTGTTGCTCGAGAATCGCGACCAGCTTGAACGGCTAGTTGCGGATCCTGAGCTGGTGCCTTCCGCCGTGGAAGAAATCCTCCGTTGGACCTCCGTGGTCATCCAGTTTCAACGGACCGCCACGGAAGATCTGGAAATCAGAGGACAAACCATTCGCAAAGGCGAATCGCTGGTGATGTGGTACCCGTCGGCCAATCGCGACGAAGACGTCTTTCCAGACCCGTATACGTTCGACATAACTCGTGACCCCAACGATCACTTCGCCTTTGGAGGGTTCGGTGAACACTTCTGCCTGGGCGCGCACCTCGCGCGCTGGGAGATGCGGGCAATTTTTCACGCACTCTTGCCGGTGTTGCCGAAGCTCGAACTCGCCAGCGAACCCGAGCTGGTCGCGGGCAGCCTGCACGTGGGCGGCATCAAACGCATGTTGGTGCGGGCAGCCGGGTAACGATGGGATTAGCGGGATAGCAAAGGAGCCTCGTATGAAGGCGATTGTCGATCACTCACTCTGCGAAGGACATGCCAAGTGCATGGACAAGGTGCCGGAAGTGTTTGAGGTCAGAGAGGACGATCGTTCCTATATCGTGTTGGATGAAATTCCCGAGGAACTGCGCGCGAGGGTGGGGCGCGCGGTGCAGGTATGCCCGCGGGCGGCCATTAGTCTGGAAGAGTGAGCGGCGCACCGATAAGCTGTTCGCCGTTGTACAAGGGCTGGAGTGACACGGTGACCGAAATGAACCACCTGCATCCATCGGACAATAGGGCTGACGGTCGATGAAAACCAGAGATCGCCGGTTGGGCATGGGTGCGGATATTTCGCGGCGCGACTTTCTGAACGGCGCAAGTGTCGCTATTGGCGCCATGCTGTTGCCGACGCCCTCATCCGCACAAGCAATCGCTGCGCAAAACCTCGCCGGTTATTACCCGCCGGAACTGTCAGGCATGCGGGGGTCGCATCCCGGGTCGTTTGAGGTCGCGCATATGGCGCGCGACGGAGTCACCTGGAGTGGCGAAAACACCGGTGAAGTGTTCGACCTGGTTGTGGTTGGTGGTGGCATCAGCGGCCTTTCGGCCGCGTACTTCTACCGCCAGACCATGGGCAATGCCGCCAGGATTCTGATTCTCGACAATCACGATGATTTTGGTGGCCACGCCAAACGCAATGAGTTCGAGATTGATGGCCGCCTGATGATTGGTTATGGCGGAACCATGCTGCTGGATGCACCGGGCGGTTTTCCCGATGTCGCCAAAAGGCTCATACGGGAAATTGGCATCGACACGCAACGTTTTTACACCGCCTACGACTGGGGCCTTTACCGCTCGTTGGGATTGTCGGGTGGCACGTTCTTCGATAAAGAAACTTTCGGCACCGATCACCTGGCGGTGGGTAACGTCACTAATCCGGATGTCCTGAAGCACATCCCGTTGTCAGCGCAAGGCAAAGTGGACCTGGTACGCTTACTTGCGGACGAGCGTCACTATCTTACCGATTTGTCTGCGGCCGAATGCGCCGACTACCTGGCGCGCACCGATTACCAGACTTATCTCAAGGAGCGCGCCGGTGTCGGCGATGAGGTGCTGAAGGTTTTGCAGTCACGAGCAAAGGGATTCTGGGCCGTTGCCATCGACGCCCTGCCCGCGAGAACTGCCTGGAGCACCGGCTACCCGGGATTTGCCGATCTGGATCTGGGCATTTCCTCGAGCGACGAGGACGAACCGAGTATTTTTCATTTTCCGGACGGTAACGCGTCGGTTGCGAGATTGCTCGTACGCAACATGATTCCTTCCGTGGCTCCGGGTAAAAACATGGAGGACATCGTCACCGCGCGCTTCGATTACCAGCGGCTGGATCAGTCGAACTCGACCGTGCGCATTCGCCTCAACAGCACAGTGGTGCGTGTTCGGCATATCGATGACAAACTGAAAAACCCGGTGCAAGTTACGTATGTACAGGGTGGCAAGGCGAGCACCGTTGACGCGGGTCAGGTCGTCATGGCGTGTTACCACGGCGCCATCCCACATCTGTGCCCCGAGATGCCACAACCGCAACGCACGGAGCTCGCATCGGCGCTGCGCGCGCCCCTCGTTTATACCAATGTACTCATTCGCAACTGGACCAGTTTTCAGAAGTTGGGGTTACGCCGGGCAAGCTGCCCCGGGAGTTACCACACCGGGGTAACGCTCGATTTTCCGGTCAGCCTTGGCGACTACCGTTGCCCGAAGTCACCGGACGAACCCATGATCCTGCACCTGACCCGGGTGCCCGGCCAGCCGGGGCTCAGCGCCCGAGAACAGTTCGCCGCCGGCAAACGTGACTTGCTTGCCACATCGTTCGAGACGTTTGAACGCAATATTCGCGATCAGCTTGGCAGGATGCTCAGGGGTGGTGGGTTTGACCCGGCGCGGGATATTGCCGGCATCACCGTGAACCGTTGGCCCCATGGTTACGCATACGGATACGATCTTGAGACAGATCGGGTGGCGTTTGAGCCAAAGCAATGGCCCGCGGAAAAACGCCACTGGGTAAAGGCCAGTCGGCGATTTGGCAATATCAGCATAGCCGCAAGCGACGCGGCATCCAATGCGATGACCGAATCGGCCATCGAGGAGGCGCACCGCGCCGTGAGTGACCTGTCCCACGCGAGTTAGTATTCCAGGCGTCGAAATTTTTGGAAGATCAAGACTTGATAATACCCATATTGGGTACTAAAGTACCCAATATGGGTATGTTTGGCTGCCGAACATCAAATACCCATATCGAGTATTTACGTACCCATATTGGGTATATCGGTCGCCACAGGAAGCATTTTGACGCTCAACACCAAAAAGCCGCAAATCGAAACAGCATCGAGCCCGAGTTCTGGGCTGGCCGACGCACTTTTCGGAGCCACACAGCAACGAGTCTTGGGACTACTTTTCGGACAACCCAGCAGAAGTTTTTTTGCCACCGAAATCATGTCGCTTGTTGGAGCTGGACGCGGTGGCGTTCAACGTGAATTGCTCCGTCTAAAGACCAGTGGCTTGGTCACAGTAAAAAAAGTAGGCAATCAGATGCATTACCAAGCGTCTCGAGAATCGCCGATCTATGAGGAGCTATGTAGCATCATCCGAAAGACCATTGGCCTACAGGAACCGCTCCGAACAGCCATTGAAAAAATCCGAGACAGGCTTCATGTTGCCATCCTTTATGGCTCGACAGTCGATGGTACGGATACAGCAAGGAGCGACATTGATGTCTTAATTGTGTCCGATTCGCTCACGCTAGAAGAAACGATCAATCTATTCTCTCCTGTCGAAAGCATTCTCGATCGGCGAATTAGCTGCACAATTTATACACCGCGCGAATTTGGCGATCGCCGACAGAAAGAGAATCCCTTCATTACCCGCATCGTCGAGGGACCACATGTAGTTTTGGCAGGCACGCTGGATGACCAATGAGAATCTAGAAAATCTCGTTAAGACAGGAAGTTTGAAAGCGGAATCACCGGCACATGATGAGGTTGCCGGACTGATAGCTTCCGCGCTGGCTCGACTTGAGGATTCAAGGCGAGAAGATCTCAGTCTTGAGTCGCGATTCGACCTTTCCTACAACGCAGTTCATGCGCTTTCGTTAGCGGCCCTAAGAATTGCTGGCTACCGATCGAAAAGTCGATACATGGTTTTTCAATGCCTGAAACATACGCTCGACCTACCAAACGAACAATGGCGTGTATTGGATCAAGCCCATAACAAGCGGAATATTGCGGAATACGAAGGTGGCATAGATATCACCGAAGCACTCATAGCCGGATTAATTGAAGTAACCGATGAAGTCGCCAAAAGAGTTTCCCGAAAAGCTAGGAATACAGAAATAAAAGGCGAATAGTGTCGTGCGTTTTCATGAACTTGTTCGTATGGAACTACCCGGCGATGACTGCCTATTCGAACTGCGTCCATGCCTAAGTCTGTCGGTCAGCTGCGACGTTCACCAAGTGTCCTGGCGGGGATGTTGAGTAGGCGTGTGTAGCCCTGAATCCGCCACACACATTCCAAGGCTTACAAGCTGTAGGCTGTTTCCTACGCGAGAGTACTCCGTTGAAAGTGTGTGGCGGATTTGCCCGGGTGTATCGACTTTCTTTGTAGCGTTATCATCCCAGTGATAGGAACATCAATTCATCATCGAAGTCACCTCTCCGAGGTAACACTATGTTGCAGGCAGACGTATCAAGCGCCGACTACGGCGAGCAGGAAGCAGAAATGGCCGTCTATCGAAAAGAGGGTGAAGTACGCGCGCTCGCGCTCGGTAATCGTGGACCGATCCGTTATGACTCCGATGGTTCACTGCACAGCGACATCGTAGAGGCGTACTGGCGCTGCGGGTTCTACATCCTCGAGGACGTGATCAGCGCCGAGGAGCTCGCAGACATCGAGCTGGATGTCGCCGAGATTCTGGACCGCGCACCGACGGAGCCCGGTGGCATGCTCGACAAACACGGGCGGCCCGCACTTGCCGCAGACGGTAAGGGTGGAGGGTTATCCCTGGTTCGCCCATTGTCGGATCCGATCGGCGGAACGGAACACAATAACGGCCGTCACCCGACGAAGATGATCGAACCCACACCACCGGAAGGTGCTCCGCCCTGGGTGCTGCAGGTGGTTGGTGGCTCTTTGCAGTTTTCTGACGCGGCACTGCGGCTTTATGCCCACCCGGATTTATTGCGTGTAGCTGAGGCTTTCAATGGGAAGGACTTCTCGCCGTTCAACGAGGTGATCTGGTTCAAACCTCCGGGACTCGGCGGCTCGGTTGCCTGGCACCAGGATGGAACGACCCACTGGGGCACCCCGAAATTTCATAAGGGCAGCCACGGCTTCAATTTTATGGCCCAGCTCTATGGCTGCAACGCGGCCAACGGGTTATGGGTGGTGCCGGGCTCTCACCTCGAACCTGCGGACATCAAGGCGTGGTCTGAGCAAGCAGGCTCTGACCGGTTGTCCAATGCCGTACCCATGTTATGTAAGCCTGGCGATGTTGGAATCACCAACCGCCAAGCGGTGCACGGCTCGTTTGCCAACACGAGCAACGCATGGCGGGTAACCATCAATTTCGGCTTCCATCCTCGTGCCAGCGTCATTGGTGCACGCGGTAACGGCATCCATGCTCCCGGAAGTGATCAGATCATCTATGACGAGGAACGGGTACAGCAGCGCTCACGGATTTTAGGTTATGCAATCGAAGCGCGTCGGCTCCGCTTTCCCGATGAGAAGCCATACGAGTATCTGCCGTTGTCTGGCGAATCGTTCGAGTGGAACGATGCTGCGCGGGCGAGCCTGCGCGGGTACAACCAGCTGGATCTCGGAATCTGAGTCAGGCTTCAGCGAAAAGCCAGAACCATCAGCGCTCGTGGTAGTACCCGACGTATTCTCAGGACGTTAGCCACCGGGACCAGGTCAGGGTTTTTGTTTTGCCGCCTTTTCCGCCGCCAACCGCGCCTGTTCGTAACCTCCAATATGCCTCGCTCGAGTGCCGCCAGTGGGGATACCCGCGTCGAACATGATTTCATGGAGCGCCCCAATGGTCGCTGGTGCCGGTTTGAAATTTCCCGGCCGGTAGCCTTCGGCGATCAATAACGGCGTCCAGCCGTAAGTATTGGGTTTTCGCCACACCGCGGGATCGGCTCCGTGGGCGGCGAGTAACAACACGATCGACGGAAAGCTCCCATACGCAGCACCGTGCATGGCCGTTTCGCCGTTGTCGTTCACCACGTTGACATCCGCGCCGAGGTGCAGGAGTAGCTCGACGGTTTCCAGCGCCTCAGGTTCCGTACCAGCTTCCTCAATGGGGGCACCGGTGCCAAGTCCCGCTGCCGCGATGAGCGGTGTCGTGTGGTTCGCCGTTCGCAAGTTTGGATCTGCGCCCAATTCGAGCAGCAGCCGCATATAGGGGACATCAGCCCGGTCGGCGGCAACGAGAAACGGTGTAGCGCCACGCAGTTTGCCGCACGCAAAACGACTGACACACGGCTCGGTCATTCCGAGACGCGCATCGACGTTCGCACCCAGAGTCACCAGCGCACGGGCGAACTGGAGGCTGGTCATGTTTCCAGAGCCTCTCGGCGCCGGGTCGCCCACGTCGCTCGCATCGGGTTTGCGCACCAGGCTCAATCTGTGCAGTGGTGTCATCTCCGTTCGAGCATCGTTAGGGTCCGCCCCCGCATTAACGAGCGTGACGGCAAGCTCGTAATGACCGTTCGTGATGGCAAAGACCAGCGGGCTCGTGCCCTCCCTCGCCATGCGGTAAGCCGGATCCGATCTCGGGTGAAGCGCCTCGTTCACGTCGATACCGGCTTGGAGCAATGTGAGGACAACATCCGTATGACCTTCGCGTACCGCAAAAAACAGCGGGGTAAAACCCGATTCGAGCGGCGTACGGAAATCCGCCTCCGCGTCGATGAGTACCGTCACCACGGTCGTGTGGCCTTCGGCCGCGGCCCACATCAACGCGGTCTGTTGCTGCCGTTCCCGTGCATTGGGGTTGGCACCATTAGCGAGAAGTGCGGTGACTATTTCAACGTTGCCCGTGCGGGAAGCTGTCATGAGGACCGTTTCACCCCCACTGCGTGAGCTGTTTGCATCAGCGCCCGCATCGAGCAGGAGCCTCACGATCTCGGCATTGCCGTTCTCGCACGCAAGCGAGAGCAGCACCACGCCGTAACGATTCATTGCGTTCACGTCGGCATCGCTCTCCACGAGCAACGCGGCCATGGCCGGGTCGTCGTGATGAACGGCCCAATGTAGTGCCGTCATGCCGTCAACCTGGCGGCCGTTCACCTCGACACCCTGTTCAAGCAGTGTCGTAACGAGGGTGCTGTCGCGGTTTTCGGCGGCGTTCGCGAGCCTCGGATCCTCCGTTCCGACTGCCATGACACTCATAAGAACCATGACAATCGATAGGGCAACTCTGGTTAACACACGTTTTCCCACAGCGACGTTACCCGGCCAACACATCGAAGAGATTGTCGATCCTGCCGTTGCTGTCCCCGAACGAATCGAGGTGAATGCCGACCCGCTCGAGTAGCGTCATGTGAAGGTTGGCGAGCGGCGTCCCGGTTTCAAAGCGGATATGCCGCCCACCTTTCAACCCACAGGCACCACCGCCGGCAACGAGAATCGGGAGGTTGTCGTGGTCGTGCGTGCTGGGATTGCCCATCCCGCTTCCGTACAGATAAACGCAGTGATCTAAGAGAGAACCGTCCCCATCCGGCACCGCCTGCAACTTTTCGAGAAACTCCGCAAAAAGCGCAACGTGAAACCGATTGATCCTGGACATGCGTTCGATCTTTTCCGGATCGTTGCCGTGGTGGCTCAAAGGGTGGTGAGAATCGGGTACGCCCAATTCGGGGTACGTTCGATTGCTCGTCTCGCGCGCAAGCTGAAAGGTGATGACCCGGGTGATGTCTCCCTGTAACGCGAGCACCTGCAGGTCGAACATGAGCTTCGCGTGGTCGCCGTATGCGGCCGGCACACCGGTAGGACGGTCGAGGTCCGGCATCGGGTTGTCCTCGCTTGAGCTTTCGGCGCTTTGAATCTGGCGCTCCACCTCCCGGATGCTGTCGAGATAACCCTCGACACGACCCTGATCGGCCGGCCCCAGTTTACGCTTCAAACGTGCATAGTCTTCGCGGACCCAATCGAGCAGGCTCGCCTTTTTGCGCAGCGCCGCTTGCCTTTCAGCGAAACTTCCGCCTTCGCCAAACAACCGCTCGAACACCATGCGCGGGTGCGCTTCGGAGGGTAGGGGCGTTGTCGGCGAAGACCATGACAGGTTGTTCTGATAAACGCAGGCATAACCGTTGTTGCACTGACCAACGGTCTGCAGCAGATCCATCGACATCTCGAGGGAGCGCAGCGGCGTGTCCCGTCCGAGCACTTGTGCCGCGTGTTGGTCGATGGTTGTGCCGAGATAATAGTCCGAACTCTCCGTGTGTTTGGCAAAAGCCGCACTCAAAAAACCTGCGTTCGACGTCGTGTGCGTGCCGGGATAAGAGTTCTTCAATTCGAGGTTGGTCAATACCACCAGGTGCTCTTTCACAGCAGCCAACGGACTTAAGATGGGTGACAGTTCGCCAAGCGCGCCGACGTCTTTCGGGGTCCAGCGGGAATGATCCGTCCCCATCGGGATGAAAACGAAGCCAAGCCTTGGCACCGGCTTTGCGGCGGTTTTCTCAAACGCCGTTGCCGCGGGAATCATCGCATCGAGCAACGGCAGCGCAAGCGTTGCCCCCACCCCTTTCAGAAACGTCCGCCTCGGTAACGACTTTTTGGTGATGATCATCGACTTTCTCATCTCAATCTTTCTCACCTGGCCTTTCTCATTTGACGCTTCTCATCTGACTGTTCTCATCTGGCTCTTCTCATTTGAAAAGGCGCACTTTCTACGATCCCCAATATCAGCGACGAGAACCGGTAGCCGTCGCCTTCAGCATCACGAAGAATCTTTCGAACCGCGGGTGCATCGTAATACGCCACTCCCCGGCCAAGCGCAAACGTCAGCAACTTCTCGGTGAGTGTCTGAGCGAACAACTCCGGGCGCCGCAACAATGCTGCCTCCAGACCCCCAACCCCGTCGAATCTGCTGCCATCGGGGAGTGACCCCGACACATAAACAGGTGCACCTTCCTCAAAGTCACGCCAGCGGCCCACCGCATCGAAATTCTCCAGCGCAAAGCCAATGGGGTCGATGGTCTTGTGGCAGCTTGCACACTCCGGCCTGGATTGGTGTTGTGCGAGCCGTTCCTTAATCGGCAGAGACGCCGATACGATATTCTCGTCGAGCGTTGGCACGTCCGGTGGTGGTGGCTCCGGTGGCGCGCCAAACACGTTGTCCAGTACCCATTTTCCGCGGATGACGGGGGATGTCCGCGTCGCATACGACGTCACCGCCAGTATGCTGCCATGGCGAAGTATGCCGCCCCGGGTACGGTCACTTTCGAGTGTCACGCGCCGGAAATGCGAGCCATAAACGCCGGAAATGCCGTAGTGTTTCGCAAGCCGTTCGTTGAGAAACGTATAGTCCGCATCGAGCAGCTCGAGCACACTTTTATCCTGCTTCAGAACGTATTCGATGAGCAGCTCCGTTTCCGTTCGAAATGCCTGGCGCAGATTGTCGTCCACATCCGGAAACAGCCGCGCATCGGGCCGCCATCCTTCGAGCTTGCGCAGATGCAGCCATTGTCCGGCAAAGTTGCTCACGAGATTGTACGAACGGGCGTCATTGAGCATCCGGCGAACCTGTTTCGCGAGATTTGCCGGTTGGCTGAGCTCACCGCTCACCGCCGCGTCGAGCAATTTGTCGTCCGGAATACTGCTCCACAAAAAAAACGACAGGCGTGACGCCAACTCGATATCCGAAACACGGTAGATGCTCCCAGGAGGCGCCTCAGCTGGATCCATTTCCACCCGGAACAGAAACTCAGAGCTCACGAGCAGTGCGCTCAGTGCGCGCTCGATACCGGCATCGAAACTACCGCCCGAACGACCCTCCCGGAAAAATCCCATCAACCCCTCGACGTCGCTATCGGCAACGGGCCGCCGGTAAGCACGCCGCATCAGCACCGCTAGGATCTCCCTTGCCGACGCGTCTTCTTCGCCGACTCGCGACGGGTAGCTGACGAAAATCTGTCGCCGGCTCGGCGTGTCGGTGATGCCCTCAGCCGCGTACGGACCGGTAATGGACACCTGGAAAACGGCGGGTGTCAGGCGCGGATGCCGATGCATGTTGAAGTGCGCTTGCAGGGGCTGACGCGCGGTCTCCAGCAGCGAAGATTGACGTTTGGGAAACGTGACGCCTAAATCGTGCGGGCCGGCGGTCACCGACATTCGAACATTCAGGTGTTTGTCTACCTGAGAGTAATCCCGCACATCCTCAGGCGGATTAATCGTGAAGGTGGCGACGGCCTGCCGGTCCAGAATGATTTCGAGTTCGTGCGGCTCATGTAATCCCTCGACCGCTTCGTTGCGATCGCGCATGAGCCAGACGCGTATGTCGTATTGCCCATCGCGTGAAAACGTAAACGGAATCAGCACGCCGCCTCGCGTGCCAATCGGCAAACCCGGGATGTGTGCTTCCTGGGTGACATCCGCCTTCACGCGAACCACATGACTGTCGATTTTGTTGTGAGTAATACCAACGGCCAAGCGGGCAATCTTTTGTGCCGCCGACACATAACGATCCAGGAGCGCGGGTGATAAGTCGCCGACGTTCACATTGTCGAAGCCGTGGCCGCTTTCGTCGTGTGGCAGCAGTGCCGTGGCATCAATATCGAGGGCTAGCAGGTCACGAATCGCATTCTCATACTCGGTGCGGTTGAGCCGCCGCAGCGATTCCGTTCGACCCGGGTTCGGCGCATCGGCAACGGCGCGATCGATCGACGATTCGAGGTAGTCGATCATGGCCGTGTAAGCGCTTTCGTTCGGGCGAGGCTTCTTAGCACCGATGGGTGGCATCTGGCGGTGACGGAGCTTGCGCACCACCTTCTCCCAGATCTCCTGGTAGGTCAGTGGCTGATGCAGATCGACACCACCGAGCGACCAGCCGCCTCTCCATTCTTCGTCGTTGTGGCAGCGAGCGCAGTTATTTTCCAGGAAGACGGCTGGCTCGAACGACGCGGAGTGAGCCGGGGTATGAAAGCCGAAGAGCGCAATGGCCGTAGCCAATAGGGTACGCAGGGAACGCAGCGTAAGATCACCGCCCGGTTCCATCACCGCGTCAGATCTCATCGTCAATACTCATCACCCCACTCCCCCGCAAAGATGGAGTCCGGCTATTATGACCAACCGTGGTGAGTTTTTCCGCTGCTATAATCATGGGGTCAGAGCAAAGTGCCAGAGCCATCATCTGCCAATCCGTCTACGTTGACCCACTCTGACCCCATAACTCTAGCGAGGGATCTGCGGTTAGCTGCTCGAGTAGCTTCACTCGGGCGTCGTACAAGGCTGCCGTTTGGAGAAACCCACCGGTGCCGTGCGTTTTCGTGAACTTTCAGATTCTAACCCGTTTGTCGTTTGAGGAGGTCGATTACCCATCCTCGAAGGATGCGCCGGTCGGTGGAGTGAGGCAGCGGGTTACACGCTGCTCGAATGGGCAGTCGTAGCACGATGGTTCGGTCCGCATAAGTTCACAAAAACGCACGGCACCGAATATTTCCACCGAATATTTCTTTGACATAGTATCAATCTGCAGTACGGTAACTGTATTCCACCCGGCGTTTACGGGCGTCGGATAGCAGCCCCTTCGGGGGCTGTTTCATTCTTAGGTATATGAAAAAGCAAAATCGCCGTGTTGCCGTATTCGTAGATGGATTCAATCTCTATCACGCAATCGATGATCTGAATTACGTTTTTGAAAATCGACAGAAACTTGAGAAGAAACCAGTTCGCTTGCAAGTTCCGCACTACAAGTGGCTCGACCTATGGAAACTCTCAGAGAGTTTTCTTCGTGATTACCAAGAACTCGTTTCCGTAAACTACTACTCCGCGTATGCAAATCACCGTGGTGATGCTGTTGTGCGTCGTCATCAAGCGTATGTCAAAGCGCTTGAGCAATCTGGTGTACGCGTAGTCATGGGTGTTTTAAGGGAAGCCGTCAGGGGTGTAAATCCTGTGGAGCGCGCTGGATAAAGAATGAAGAAAAAGAAAGTGATGTCCGTATTGCAACCGATATCGTGGCAGGAGCGTTACTCGATCAATTTGACGATGCAATGTTGATCTCGGCGGACAGCGATATGAAGCCTGCAAAGGAGCATGTTGAGACCACAAAACCAGAAAAGAACATATTCGTAGTGGCGCCACCAAACCCAGCGGTGCCGTGCGTTTTCGAGAACTTTCGGTCCCACCCTCTACTTGTGTACAGGACCATCACTCTTCGTCTGCACCCTTATTCACCATCGCGCAAGGGCGCTCGGTGAACGCCCCATGCGTTCCGCAACCCATTACGCGCTGCTCGAATAGGCCGTCATTGCCGGATCGTTCGGTCCGCGTAAGTTCACAGAAACGCACGGCACCGGATACATTTGACAACGCACCAACTGAAAGATATGTTAGTTTAAAGCAACATATATCTGATTAAAGGTTCTTTAAAGTAACATGAGTCGCGTTAGCAAGATATCAAAGTCTCCACCTTATGCCGTCGAAGAGGCTCTGGCGCGCTTTGGACAAAATATTAAAACCGCGCGCTTGCGCCGGAAACTGGCTCGTGAAGAACTCGCGAGCAAGATCGGTATCACCCGGCATGTCCTGGCGGATATAGAAAGTGGCAAACCGACTACGGCAATCGCTGCGTACATCGGCGCTCTTTGGGCGCTGGATCTATTGGGCGCGATGGGTGATGTGGCAAACCCCGATCTCGATGAAGTCGGTAAAGCTCTGGAACGCGCACGCGCGCCGGGAACCGCTCCTAAGCGCACCCGGGAGCTTGATAATGAATTCTGAGCGGGAGTGTTTCGTCTACATCGTGCCACCCGGGGAAACCGAATTCGTGACAGCCGGAAGGTTCCGACTCTCAGCGACTGACAGCGGTGATGCTATTGGTCATTTCGTTTACGGGAAAAGCTGGCTTGAGCGGGCTGATGCGGTTTCCTTTGATCCTGTTGAGCTTAAACTTCAAGGCAAAACCTATGAGACGGTGCTCATGGGTGGATTTTTTGGCGCCATACGCGATGCAATGCCGGACGCCTGGGGTCGGCGCGTCATTGAACGCAATGCAGGTCTAGGGCAAGTCGATGCGTTCGACTACTTACTAAAAGGTCCCGATGATCGCGCGGGTGCGCTGGGGTTTGGGCTCAATCAAACGCCCCCGTCCCCTGAGTTCAAATACAACCGCACGCTCGACCTTGAGCAGCTCCAGCATGCTGCCGATGCAATCGTCAGGGACGATCCGGAGCTTGCAGGGTCAGCAGCGCAGCAAGCCGAAGAATTTCTACTGCTCGGCACTTCAATGGGTGGCGCGCGACCCAAAGCGGTCGTGGAAGATCAAAACGGACTTTGGATAGCGAAATTCGGCAGGGAAGACGATCGCTGGAATCATCCCCGTGTGGAACATGGTCTCCTGGAACTTGCCAGAACCTGTGGTCTGAATGTCGCGGATAGCAAAGTCGTGACGGTTGGCAACCGAGATGTGTTACTGGTCAGGAGGTTCGATCGCGACAAGGATGAAGAAGGCCGTTATCGCCGACACCGACTGGTGAGTGCGCTTACTCTCCTTGAGAGCGACGAAAACGATCGCAGTAAGTGGTCGTATTTATTGCTCGCCGATGAAATCCGGCGTGTAAGTGCCGATCCGGAAGCTGATCTCGCCGAACTATTTGGGCGGATGTGCTTCAACGCGCTGGTGTCCAATCTCGATGACCATCCGCGCAACCACGCGATTATTGCAAAGGATGAGAACTGGAGATTGAGCCCTGCGTATGATTTGACGCCAAGCCCGGTTATCGCAAAAGAACGCCGAGATCTAGCGTTGGATTGCGGAAGGAATGGCCGCTACGCCAACAAGATCAATCTGCTCTCTGGTAGCGGACGCTTCCTGCTCAGTGAAGAGCAAGCACCAAAAATCCTGAATGCCATGGTAGAAAAAGTACGCAGTGAATGGCACCCGGCGATGCGGCGGGCGGGTATCGGTGAACAAGACTGCGAACGCATCGCCGGAGCGTTTTTGTACGACGGGCTGTTCTATGAAGAGCAAGCATTACAATGATTCCGAAGGTCCAACGCGGCAAATACACGCGACGCCTCTCGGTTTGGCGCAACAAGAACTGAGAATTGATTTCGCCACGCACACGCAAGCATACAAGCCGTAGGATATTTCTTACGTCCGAGTACTCCGCTGAAAGTGTGTGGCGGATTCGCATCTCACATTGGTAATTCAAACCAACGCAGAATAATTCCAGGGCTGCCACTGACCACATTAAGTACTTTAGAAGAGAACTGAGGAGCAACCAGGATACCAAGGACGTTTTCCGGGGCTTGGCCACGATTGATAAGATCTTGTCTATAACTTTGCAGTTG